>JBIKYW010000511.1:0-2952 GCA_044355055.1 Planctomycetota bacterium
GTACGAACCACGAGATGCACTCGAGGTCCTCAGGAAGAACCTCGCCCGTGCAGTTCGACACGTACACGCCGAAGGGCTGAAGCCCATCCTCTCGGTGCTTGCCGGCCATCGTCTTGCGATAAGGCACGCCCTTCGCTTCCACGGCGTCTTTGCCCTTCGCAGCCGGCGCGGCGACCATGCCCGTCTCGACGCGTTCGAGCACGCTCTGAATCTGGTCCCCGCGGCTCTCGAGCACGATCACGTCCAAGTCCTTGAAGACTTCCGCAACCGAGAGGGCGTAGCCGAACTTCTCGCGGCGCGCTTTGAGCTCTTCGGGGGTCCAAAGCTTCAGTTTCGCGCCGTTCTCGCTCCACCACTTCTGCCACGCCGCGGAGTCGCGACCGAAATCCTGCTTCGTGAGCGCCTTCGCGCACGCGAGCGCCGTGAGCGCGACAGACGGCTCGCCGTCCGCTGTCGCCGCGAGGATGGCGGGGACGGCCTCAGACTTCGTGACATGCGAGAGTCCGACGATCGCAGCACCCCGGCGCTTCCAGTCGTCGTGCTTCGAGAGCGCGAGCAGCGGAGCCACGGCGCTTTCCTGCGTCGTCTTACCGAGCGACACGGCCGCACAGACCGCCACCTGCCACGCCTTGTCATCGAGCGCGGCAACCAAGGCCTTGACTGCCAGCTCGCTGCGACTACGCCCGAGCGCCGCCGCGGCCGCCTCGCGCACCTCGGCGTCCGTGTCGCCGGAGAGCCGCGCCGTGAACACCCCGAGCACCGCATCGTCTCCCACGGAATCCCGGAGCTCCTGCAGCGCGACGAGGCGCACGCGGGGATTCCCGTCCTTCGCCGCGAGCTCGCGCGCCTTCTTGAGCACAGGCTCTAGATCCAGCGCACCTCCCGCATGGAGCGCCGCAGCACGCACGTCGGCGTCCGAGTGACTGAGCCCACGCTCGATGCGAAGCTCGGCTGTGGACTTGGCGTCCGCGACCGAAGACAGCGAGCGAGCGAGCCTCATCGCACGCGCGGCGGACTGCGGACTTCCCTCCGCGAGCCGTTCGAGCGCCGCAACCACGGCCGCTGCGTCGACGCGCGCAATCGCCGCGAGCCCGCGCACGACGCGACGCTCGACGACATCTCCGAGCGCATCCTTTGTTAGTTCCGCTTCGAGGAGCGGCACGAAGCTCGCATCCGGCCGGACCGCCACGGCGCCGAGTGCCGCGCACGCGAGCTCCGCATCGGCGCCGCCAAGATAGCCCGACAGCAACGCCGCCATGTCTTCGAGGCTCGCAGCTCCGATCGCGCCCGCAGCGGCCAATCGCTCGTCGAGTTCCTTCGACTTCTGAGACTTCTTGAGGTTCTTCGCGACGCCCTCGGACTCGGCACCCGCGCCCTGTGCGGCCACGATCGCAAGGGCCGACCATGCGTTGAGGGCGTTCTTGCCCGCAGTCTGCTTCGCAAGGTCCTCCGTCGCGCGAGCGGCGTCGATGCGGAGCAGCGAGATTGCGGCGGCGCGACGCAGACGCATCGCGGGAGCATCCAGCGCCGTCTTCACGAGCTGAGGAATCGCGGTCTTCGAACCGACCTTGCCGAGCGCCACCGCGGCGCGCTCCACCACCTCCCAGTCCTTGTCGAGCAGAGCCGACACGAGTGCCTTCTCCGCACCCTCGCCTCCACTCGCTTCGAGAGCCGCAATCGCAGCCACGCGCTTTTCCGGTTCCTTCGCCTTGATGTCCTTGAGCGGGTCCTGCGCAAGCGCGAGGCCCGAGAGCAACGCGAGCGCGGCCGTCGAGAGCCAGCGAGCCTTCGAGCGGTACGAAATGTGCGGAGACTGGAGCGGATCTTGCATGGCGTTCGAGACTTCGTTGCGTAGTGGGGCGCAGCGGAGAGTGCTTTGGGGGATCGTGCTAACGCGCCTGTGCGCGGATCGCTGGAAGGGACATCGAGCGGGCACGGCCGAGCAGGCTGCCACGGAACGCTTGGAGCCGCACCGTGGGGCTCGCTTCACAGAGTTCGCTTCCGACGCACATGGCGCTCGGGCCCAGCTCGCCGAGCGACATCGTCGCTATCGCGCCGGACGAAGCTCCTTCAGGTCCGCGTCCGCTGCCCTCGTGCTCGCGAGCGAGCAGCGGCTGTGCTGCGAGCGTCCGGCTCGCGAGTGGGTCGCGCGTCGACAGCGAAGCCACCTGCGCCGGCTCGATGAGTGGCGCGAGTTCAAGAGTGAGCGCGAGCAAGAGCGCAGCGATCCGCACGAGAAGGGAGCATAGCCCCCGACGCTGCGAGCGCGAGAGGCGACGCCTCGTTCGAGGCGCGAGGGCGTCAACGACGGGGAGTTCGGCGAATCGCCACGACGGCGGGGCGCGGTGCGCGACCGAGGATTCCCGAGGGCCAGTTGCTGCCGATCGGGACGCTGCGAAGCTGCTCGAAAAGGACGCCCTCGCGCGTCGCCACGCGCACGCGACGCTCCACTTCCGTCGGCAGGCCCGACCCAGGTCGCCCACGTGCACCGTGCACTTCGCCGGGATGCTGCACGGAGAGGAACATCGTCTCGCCGTCGCTGGAGAACGTCACGCCGCACAACTCGCACTCGACGGGTCCGAGAGCGAAGCAGTGCGGCACGCCGGCGCGCTCTCCGCGCGTCGGAATCATGAAGAGGGCGCTCGAACCGAAAATACCAGCAAAACGATCTTGGCCAGGGGCGCTGTCGCCCTCGCGCGTCACGCTCGCGTTCAGCGCGAGCGAGCCGATGTCCGTGAGCACCCACAGGTTGCCTTCGGGATCGAAGCACAAGTTGTCGGGATTCGCGAAGCCTCCACCGCCCTCGGCGAGCTCGCCCGACTCGCAAAACGAGCTCCAGCGGAAGTGCAAGGAGTCCCCTGCGCCGACTTCCTCGATGCGATAGATCCCTCCGTAGCGCCGCGACGTGCCGCCGCGAGCGTGCGGGAATACGCGCGCATCCGGGGAGCCTTC
>JBIKYW010000080.1:0-9798 GCA_044355055.1 Planctomycetota bacterium
GCGGACTCCGACCGGCCTTGTGTGTTTCGCGCTCGAGCGCGCGGCTACTTCTCGCGTACCTCGGCGCGCCCATCGGGGTGGCCGATGACGAGCACGTGCGCGAGACCGATGAAGAGTCCCGTCTCGACGATGCCAGGCAGGTAGTCGAGCTCGCGCTCGAGTCCCGCGGGGTCCGCGATGCCATCGGGGAAGCGGCAGTCGAGGATCTCGTTGCCGTTGTCCGTGAGGTAGCGCGAGCCGTCCTTCGCGGTGCGCAGCTTGGGCTCGCAGCCGCGGCGCGCGAGCTGGCGCGCGATCACGGGGCGCGCGAACGGGACGACCTCGACCGGAAGCGCGAACGTGGTGCCGAGCCGCTGCACGACCTTCTCCGGCCCGACGACGATCACCTCGCGCTGGGAGATCGCGGCGACCACCTTCTCGCGCAGGAGCGCGCCACCGCCGCCCTTGATCATCGAGAACAGCGGGTCGATCTCGTCGGCGCCGTCGATCGTGAGGTCGAGCGAGTCCACGGCGTCGAGCGGCACGAGCGGAATGCCGAGCTCGAGCGCCTTGCGCTCGGTGTCGAGCGAGGTGGGCACGCCGCGGATCGCAAGCCCCTCGGCCCGGATGCGCTCGGCGAGCGCGAGCAAGGTGAAGTGGACGGTGGAGCCGGTTCCGAGGCCCACGGTCATGCCGGAGCGAACGAGCTCGGCAGCCCGACGGCCTGCAACTTCCTTGGGATTGGGGTTCATGGCGGGGTGAGCTCGGGTCCGGGGCGGGGTCGCGGAGCGGCCGCGGGATCGTAGAGGCCCCTGCGCACGAGGGCCACTTCCGGGGCCGCTGCGGGACGGGGTACACTTCTTTGGTATTGAGATTCATTCTCAATTGGCCGATACTCTCTTGCGCATGACCTCCCTCGACCTGCTCCAGCCCGGCGCCCGAGCCCGCCTCGTCTCCATCGGAGGCGAGCGAGCTTTCCGTTGCCGCCTGATGGAGCTCGGTCTGCTGCCGGGCACCGCCGTCCGCCTCGTCCGCAAGGCCGACCTCGGCGGGGTGCTCGAGCTCGAAGTGCGCGGCTGCCGCCTGACGGTGCGCCATGGCGAGGCGCGCGCCCTCGGGGTCGTCCCCTTCGAAGGCTGAAGCGCGCCCCATGGCCCTCGAGAGCGAGCGACGAGCGTGAGCGCCGTCCGAGTCCCCCGCGTCGCTCTGGCGGGCAATCCCAACACCGGCAAGACCACGCTGTTCAACCGTCTGACGGGATTGTCCGCGAAGGTCGGCAACTATCCCGGCGTCACGGTCGAGCGCGAGAGCGGCACGCTCACGCTCGCGCGCGCGGGCGAGGTCGAGCTCTCCGACGTCCCCGGAACCTACTCGCTCACGGCGCGCAGTGCGGAAGAGCAGATCGCGATCTCCGCCATCTGCGGCCTGCACCCGCTCGAGCGGCCCGACCTCGTGCTGCTCGTGGTCGATGCGACGCAGCTCACGCGCAACCTCTACCTCGCGCTGCAGGTGATCGAGACCGACGTGCCGGTCGTGATCGCGCTCAACATGTGGGACATGCTCGCGGGCGCAGGCGTCGAGATCGACGCGGCGGCGCTGGCGCGCGAGCTCGGCATGCCGGTCGTGCCGATCTCGGCGCAGAGCGGGCAAGGCATCGACGACCTGCGCAACGCGCTCGACCGCGCGCTTGCGGAGCCCGCGACAGCACGGCCCGGTCCGCGCTGGGTCCCGTCGTCGCGCGAGCTGCGCGCGGACATCGACGCGGTCAGCGCGGCGCTCCCCAAAGAGTGGGGCGTCGAAGAAACGCAGCGACGCGACGCCCTCGCGCTGTGGGCGCTGCTCTCCCTCGACGAAGGCGACGAGCTGCCGCAGGTGCCGCAGTCCCTGCGCGACGTCGTGCTCGCACGCCGGCGCGCGGCGCTCGCCGCCGGACGCGAGCTCGACAGCGAGATCATCCGCGGCCGCTACGAGTGGATCGACGCACGTGCGCCACGGTTCCTGCGCCAGCTTCCCTCTGCGAAGAAGAGCGTCACCGACCGCGTCGACCGCCTCTTGCTCCACCCCGTGCTCGGCTTCGCGGTGTTCCTGCTCGCGATGGGACTCGTGTTCGAGTCGCTCTTCAGCTGGGCCGACCCAGCGATCGGCGCAATTGAGAGCGCCGTCGGGTGGTTCAAGGAGCTCGTCCTCGCGCTGCTTCCGCAGGGACTCGTCGCCGAGTTCGTCGGCGATGCGCTGATCGAAGGCGTGGGCAGCGTGATCGTGTTCCTGCCGCAGATCCTGCTGCTGTTCCTCTTCATCGGCGTGATGGAGGACTCGGGCTACATGGCGCGCGTGGCGTTCCTGATGGATCGCTTGATGAAGGCGATCGGCCTGCACGGGCGCGCGTTCGTGCCGATGATGTCGGGCTTCGCGTGCGCGGTGCCTGCGATCCTCGCCACGCGCACGATGGAGCGCCAGCGCGACCGCATGCTCACCATGATGGTCGTGCCGCTGATGACGTGCTCGGCGCGACTGCCCGTGTATTCGCTTCTCATCGCGGCGCTGTTCCCGCCGAGCGAAGTGCTGGGATTCGTGCCGGTGCAGGGCCTCTTGATGGTTGCGATGTACGTGTTCAGCACACTGATCGCGCTCGCCGCCGCAGCCGTGCTCGGCCGCACCGTCTTGAAGGGCAAGAGCGTGCCGCTGCTCCTCGAGATGCCGCCCTACCGCATGCCGGACTGGAAGAGCGTCGGCGCGAGCGTGTGGCGCAAGTGTCGCGTGTTCCTCACCGAAGCAGGGACCGTGATCTTGGGCTGCACGGTGGTGATGTGGGTGCTGCTCTCGTTTCCGCGCGACTCGCAAACTCAGGCCGACTTCGATGCCCGCATCGAGCGCATCGAGTCCGAGCAGGCGGACGGCCCTGCGCGCGAGGAGGTCGTCGCGGCACTGCGAAATGAGCGCGCTGCGAGCGCGCTGGAGCACAGCTTCGGTGGCCGCATCGGCAAGGCGGTCGAGCCTGCGATCGAGCCGCTCGGCTTCGACTGGAAGATCGGCATCGGCCTGCTCGGCGCTTTCGCGGCGCGCGAAGTGTTCGTGAGCACGATGGGCGTCGTCTACGGCATGGGTGGCGAAGTCGATGAAGAGACCGTCGGTCTGCGCAGCCGCATCCAGCAGGAGTCGCGCTCGGACGGACGCCCGGTCTACACGCCGCTCGTGGGACTCGCGCTGATGGTGTTTTTCGCCATCGCGTGCCAGTGCATGAGCACGCTCGCGGTCGTGAAGCGCGAGACGCAGGGTTGGCGCTGGCCCGCGTTCCTGTTCGTGTACACCGGCGCGCTCGCGTGGCTGCTCGCGTTCGCCGTGTACCAAGGCGGCATGGCGCTCGGTTTGGGCTGAGGGCCGCGGCGAATTGCGTCCTGACGCTGGGGCGCGTCCAATCACGTCATGAGGCGCGCAGCAAAGAGCCCCGATCGCGAGCTCTGGCTCGACTCGATTCCGACGCCACTCGGCGCGATGGACGCCGCGGCATCCAACGAGGGCGTCTGCGCGCTGGAGTTTCCCGAGCCACGGACGCGCGATGCACGGATCGGGGCGTTGTGCAAAAAGCTCGAAGCCCGCGTCGTGCGCGGAACACACCCACACCTGAAGCAGCTGCGCGACGAACTCGCACGCTACTTCGCGGGCGAGCTGCGTCGCTTCCGCGTTCCGCTGTACGCACCCGGCACCGCCTTCGAGGAGCTGGCGTGGCGTGCGCTACTCGAGATCCCCTACGGAGAGACCCGCAGCTACGCCGCGCAAGCCGCGAGGATCGGCAACCCGCGCGCAGCACGCGCAGTCGGACTCGCCAACGGTCGCAACCGCATCGCGATCGTGATTCCCTGCCATCGCGTGATCGGCGCGAGCGGCAAGCTCGTCGGCTACGCGGCAGGTGTCGAGCGCAAGCGCTTCCTACTCGCGCTCGAAGCGCGCTGAAAGCTCAAGCGATCTCGAGGATGCTGCGCGCCTTCGACAGCTCTTCGCGGAGCTGCGGCTCGAGCGAGTCGAGCGCATCCTGCGGCAGTCCCAGCCAAGCGAACGCGCTCTCCTGCAGCGTGCACGGCTCAGGAACGCCCGGGCGCTCGCCGACGTGGAAGCGGTGCGTGGCGACCTCGGCGAGGTGACCGACGCTCGCCATCGCGAGGTCGCCGTTGCTGCGCCGCGGATCGTGGTGCGTGCGAATGGCCTCGACCAGCAGCTCGGGGAACTCCCACTTGCGCGCGAGACGCGCGCCGATGTCCGCGTGCGAGACGCCGTAGGCCGAGCGCTCCGCCTCGATGGGATCGAGTCCGGATGCCAGCGCGCTCGCGATGTGCTGCGCATGTTCCGGCACGAACCGCAAGAGCACGATCTGGCCGATGTTCTCGAGAAGTCCGAGCGTGTACGCGCGGTGGCGATCGACTCGACCGCTGCGCTGCGCGATCGCACCTGCCGCCACGGCGGTCGCGATCGAACGCTCCCAGAGCACGAGCGCTGCCTCGGGGTCCGCGTAACCGTAGTCACGCATGTAGCGACCGGCGCACGAAGTGAGCACGAGTCCGGAGAGCGTCTGAACGCCGAGCATGTTGCCCGCTTCGTCCAGCGAGGCGATCTCGCGCTGGAAGCCGTAGAGCGCGCTGTTCGCGAGCTTCAGCACCTTGGCCGTCGTGCCGGGATCCGATTGGATCACCGCGATCAATTCGCTCGGCACGACGTCCGGCTGCGCCGACAGTTGCATCACGCGCGTCGCGACCTGCGGAAGCGGTTCGATGCTGCGGATGTCTTCGAGGATCTCGCTGAGCGCCGTCGTCATGGCTTTTCATCCGTGCGTAGCACGGCTCCGCCATGACCTTTCGAGCCTGCGACGCGCGTCGCTTGAGAAAAACTTGCGCGGAGCGCGCCGTCGGGCCTGCCGAGGGCGCGGCGCGGTCCTAGTGCAGGGCCTTCTGCAAGAACTCTGCGAACTTCGACCCATCCCCCACGGGCGGCGCATCCGGCCCGGGGAAGCGCGCGCGCACCTTCCGCGTCGCAGGATCGACCACGAGGTAGTAAGGCGTCGCCCGCGCTCCGGCGAGCTCGTCCTGCAGCTTCGTCGTGCGCTCGATCACCTCAGGGTGAGCGAAGTCGTCGATGTGTAGGCGCGCCTCGACAAACTTCTCGCGCAGAATCCCGCCGACCGCGGGGCGATGGAAGACATCGACTTCCATCGCGCGACAGCTCACTCACAAGTAGCCCGTGAAGTTGACCAGCACGAGCTTGCGCTGGTCGCCCGCAAGCTTGAGCGCCGCTTCGTAGTCGTCCTTGACGATCTCGTGCTCACGCTTGTCCGCCTTGGCAACGTCGCCGCCCGAGGTCTCGAAGCCCGCCACTCGCGGCGTCGAATAGGGAGGTGCGATCGCGGTCATGATCGAGTCGAGCTTGTTCCCGAGAGCACCAAAACCGCAGTAGATGGCGAAACAGAAGAACAGCATGCCGGCGAGCAGGCGCCCGCCGCCGATCTCGCCCGACTCGCCGTGGTAGCGGATGAGACCGAGCAAGTAGATCGCCGTGACGAGGAACACGCCGAACCACAGCGCGAGAAACAGCTCGCGCGGCAGGATCTCCCACTTGAGCGCGAGGTCCGCGTTCGAGAAGAACTTCAGGGCGGCGGCGAACTCGACGAAGCCCAGCGTGATCTTCAGCGTGTTCATCCACTCGCCCGCGCGCGGCATCGCGCTCAGCTTGCCGGGCACGAGCGACAGCGCGACGAACGGGATTGCCATGGTGAGCCCGAAGGTGCCCATGCCGAGCACGATGCGCTGCCAATCGCCGCTGCTGGCTCCGACGGAGAGCAAGCTCCCGACGAACGGCGCCGTGCAGGTGAACGACGTGATCACCAGCGTCGCGCCCATCAAGAAAACGCCGAGATAGCCGCCGCTCGAGCGCGCCTGCCCCGCCATGTTCATCAAGAACGCGGGCGGCTCCAAGTTGAAGAGACCGAGGAGCGAGAGGGCAAAAACGACGAAGAACGCGCCGATCACGAGGTTGGTCGTCGGATGCGTCGCGAACTGGATGATCGGCGCACCGACGAGCAGCCCGATCAGAATGAACATCAAGACGATGCCGAGCCCGTAGAGCGCGCTCAGCGTGATGCGCTTGCCCTTTTGCTGCGAGGCTTGCTTCGTGAAGAACGAGATCGTGATCGGGATCATCGGGTACGTGCACGGCATGAGCAGCGAGAACACGCCCCAGAACACCGCGAGCCCGAGGAACTCCATCAATCCCGACTCTTCGGGAGCCGGAGCTTCCTCGCCAGCAGCGACGCTCGCAGGCTTCGCGCCTGCGGCCGGGAACGACTCGAAGAGCGAGTCCGCGCCCGCACCGAGGCTCTCGACGGCCGCCGAGAACTGCACGCACACCTGCGGGTCGCAGGTCTGGCCTGTGATGTCGACATTGGCCTTCGCGACGTCGGCGCCGGGCTCCAGCGTGCCGCGCGCGTAGAGCACGATCGTGCCCTCGTGCTGCCACGCCCACGTCGGCTCGCCGTTCGCGCCGTAGGCCTGCTCGCCCTTGTGCGGCTCGGGCCAAAGGACCTCACCCCAGACGATGCCGTCCCCGCCGAGCTTCACCACCGTCGGCACCGCGAGCGCGTCCTCGGGCCCGAGCTCCTCGTGGAACAGGTGCCAAGTCGGGTCGATGTCGATGCGGATCACCGCGCGCGCTTCGCCGTCGACCTTGCGCGTGTAGAGCTCGACACGCGCGTGCGCCTCGGGATCCTCGTAGGGCTCGAAGGGCAGCGGCCCCTCGTCGTCCTCGTCGTTCGCTTCTTCTTCGTCGTCGTCCTCCGCGGCGGCATCCGCCCCTTCGCTCGGTCCGCTCAGGTCCGCGGGAAACGCAGCGAACACCGTGTCCGGACCACCGACGGTGACCGTCGCCTTGTCCTTGTAGAGCACGCACACGCCGCCGCTCTCACACGTCTGACCTTCGAGGCGCGCGCCCACGCTCGCCAAGTCCGCACCCTCGGCCAAGATCCCGCGCACATAGACGAGCACGGTGCCGTGGTAGATGTTGACCTCGGTCGGGTTGCCGTCGCTGCCGAAGTCCTGCTTCTCGATCTCCGGCGCGGGCCAGCGCGGCTCGCCCCACGCGACCGCGTCCCCTTCGAGCGTGAGCACGCTGGGCAGGCCTACCGCGGTCGGGTTGCCGAGCTCGCGGCCATAGAGGTGCCAGCCCGACGAGATCTTGATGCGCGCGACGGCGCGCACGTCGCGGCCCTCGGCGCGGGCGAAGAACTCCAGCTTGGCCTTGGGCGCCTGAGCGCCGAACTGGGTGGCACGGGCCGAGGCGGCGAGCGGCGCGAGGAGCACCGTGAGCCACAGGCCGACGAGTCGAAGGAAGTGCATCGTGAGGTGGGGTCGTCGCTGCGACGGTGGTGTCGAGCAGGGTACGCGGCTTGGCGAGCCCTGCTAGGTCCGCCCGCCGTTCCTGCCGGGATCTTACGCGCCGCGGGAGCGTGGATCTGCCGAGGGCTATGATCCGAACGTCTCCTTCCGTCTTCGCCCCTGCGGAGCCACACCCATCATGCACGCACCGCTGCAAGCTCTCGCGCTCGCGCTCATCCTCCTGCCGCTCGCCCCGCTCCAACAGCGCCCCGCGACGCCCGGCACGCCGCCTGCGCGGCCGGAGGTCACGCCCAAGCGCACGCCCGCGGGCGACCGCATCCGCGAGAACCTGCTCGGCGCGTGGGAGCTGACCGAAATGGACTACGACGGCACGCGCTTCACCGGCACCGCCTGCCGCGGCTATTTCACGGTGTTGCCCGAGCACTGCACGCTGATCGTGCGCTTGACCGATCCCGTTCAGAACCAACCTGGGATGATCGACGTGGGCTTCAGTGCCGGCACGTACCGCTGGAGCTACGACGACTCGCGTCTCGCACTCGAGTTCTCGACCCTGCTCGCGGGCACCGACATCGACGACCCCGACGGAATCGTGCGCTATGAGGCGCCCGGGGCGCGGCGCGAATACGAGGTTCAGGTCGGCGAGCGCGACCTCGTCCTCACCCGTGGCCAAGGCCAGCGCCGCTTCTTCTTCCGCCGGATGGGTAAGTCCGCGGCCCCGGCCAAGGCCGCGACGCCGCCCGTCCAAGGCACCGGCGAGCAGCGCTGAGGCGACCCACCAGTCCCCGGAGCGCGCCCTGGGGGGCCCCGCGCGGGCCGCTGAGATTTGCATTCTCCTGGTAGTGCGCGTTCGCGTGGCAGCTTTTCGGGTGTCCGCTTAAAGTCGGGGCGGAACTAGACCCCCCATGAAGCACGCCACCCTTCTGTCTGCCGGAACTCCGCTCCTCGTCGCCGCCGCCGCCGTCTTTGCCGTCGGCGACCTCAATCCGCCCGCGGGCTCCGTGACAGCGACGGGCAAGCGCCTCACCGAGCTCGAGCCGCGCACCCCGATCAGCGCCGCCACGACGCCCGGCGACGCCGACTCGGTGTTCCGCATCGCACAACCGGGCTCCTACTACCTGACGGGGAACGTGCAGTCCGTGTTCGGGCGGAGCGGTCTCGAGATCGCATCCTCCCACGTCACGATCGATCTCTCTGGGTTCAGCGTCAACGGCTCAGGCAGCGCCGTCGGCTCCGATGGCATTCGTACCTCGATCGTGGGGCTCGTCGCCATTTCCATCCTGAATGGCAGCGTGAGCAACTGGAGCGGCGATGGGATCGACCTTGCCACCAACCTCGCCGATCAGTGCTTGGTCGAGCGGATTCAAGCCACCGGGAACGGCGGGAATGGCATTGGGCTCGGATCCAACTGCGTGGCGGATCGTTGCGCTTCGGGGTCCAACAGCGGGACGGCTGGCATCGCCAGCGGCGCCACCTGCACGATGACCAGCTGCGTTTCGACCGGCAACACCGCTTTTGGTTTCGCCTTGGGCCCCGGATGCACCCTGACGAGCTGCACTGCGACTGGCAACTCTTCCTTCGGTTTCTCCCTGGGAACCGGGAAGCACATCCTGACGAACTGCCTTGCGACGTTGAATAACTCGAGCGGCTTCAGCGGCGGGAGCCACTCCGCCCTCACCGGTTGCACCGCAAATGAAAACACCGGCTTCGGGTTCAACCTTGGCTCCTACGTTGTCGTGCGTGATTGCGTCGCCAACGGAAACGGCGCTTCAGGCCTCGTAGTCGGCAGCGACGCCGAGATCCGCAACTGTTCGGTGCAGTCCAACGCCAATGCGGGTATCGATGCGCAGAGCGATAGCCTCGTCACCGGCTGCACCGTGAAGGAGAACTTCGCGGATGGTATTCGCTGCCAGTCCGACAGCCTCATTCTGGACAATCTCTGCGACCTCAACGGTCTGGGCGGCGTTGGCGCCGGCATCCTCGCCGCTTCCGGCGGTTCGCGCATCGAAGGCAACAAGTGTGCAGACGCCGACTTCGGCATCAAAGTGAACGGAGCGGGCAACGTGATCGTCCAGAACTCATGCTCCGGCAACACCACGGCCTGGGACATCGCGGCCAACAATGTCTTTGGTCCGATCCTCGACCGCCGCGCGCCCGCGAGCGCCGCCGTGCTCGGCACCAGCGCTGCAAGCTCGCTCGGCTCCACGGACGCCAACGCCAACTTCACCTACTGATCTGCCCGCATCCCCTCGACCCATGACGCGCCACACCCTCCTCTCCACGGGCACGCCCCTCCTCGTCGCTGCGGGGGCCGTCTTCGCGCTCGGCGATCTCAATCCGCCCGCGGGATCGGTGACCGCGACCGGCAAGCGCCTCACCGAGCTCGAGCCGCGTATCGCCGTCAATGCCACGAACACCCCCGGAGACGCCACAGCCCTGTTCGTGA
>JBIKYW010000081.1:0-9795 GCA_044355055.1 Planctomycetota bacterium
CCGTCTTCTCGTCCTGCACGGGACCGTCCGAGCCCGGCACGACCGGCACGTCGGCCTCGACCGCCATGGCGCGCGCGCGCGCCTTGTTGCCGACCGCGGCCACCGACTCCGGGTCGGGCCCGATGAAGGTGATGTTGCAGGAGTTGCAGACCTCGGCGAAGTGCTCGTTCTCCGAGAGGAACCCGTAGCCGGGGTGGATCGCGTCCACGTCGGCCACTTCCGCGGCGCTGATGATGGCCGGGATGTTGAGGTAGCTCTTGGAACTCGGCGCGGGGCCGATGCAGATCGTCTCGTCGGCGTGGCGCAGGTACAGCGCGTCGGCGTCGGCCTCGGAGTAGACCGCGACGGTCTCGATGCCGAGCTCGCGGCAGGTGCGGATCACGCGCTGCGCGATCTCACCTCGGTTGGCGACCAAAATGCGTCCGAACATGGGGGGATCCGCGCGCCTCAGGCCTTGATCAGGAACAGCGGCTGGCCGAACTCGACCGCGGCGCCGTTCTCGACGAGCACCTCGACGATCGTGCCCGAGCATTCCGCCTTGATCTCGTTCATGACCTTCATCGCCTCGATGATGCAGAGCACCGACTCGGGCTTGATCGACTTGCCCGGGCTCGCGAAGGGCTCGGAGTCGGGCGACGCGGCGCGGTAGAACGTGCCGACCATCGGGCTCTTGAACTCCTTGGTTCCCGGGGGCGGGCCCGCGGGCGCGGGGGCCGCGGCCGGAGCGGGCGCTGCGGCCACGGCGGCGGGCGCGAGCGGCGCGGGTGCGGCGGCCATGGCTCCGCCCTGCAGGAAGTGGACCACCGGCGCCGCGGCGGCGGGGGCCGCGGCCGGACCGCGGCGCAGGTGCACGCGCAAGCCCGCCTTTTGGTTGTCGATGTCGAGCTCGGTCGCCTCGCTCTCCTTCATCAGCCGCAGCAGGCTCTCGACGAGCGCGAGGTCCACGTCCGAGCGCGGAGCAGGGGCTGCGGGGGCGGCGAGGCTCTGGACCTTCTTCGTTGCCTTCTTCTTGGCCATGGCGGGTGGGGCTAGGGTGCGGAAAGGGGCCTTCTGGACCGGCGGGCATCCTAGCGACTCGGGGGCCGCGGTTCGCCCCCCATCCCGCCCCTCGCCCGCGCGGGAACCCGCCCTCGACGGCCTTCGCGGCGCCCTCAGGGCCCCTTTCAGCCCTCGCCGCGTCGCCAGTGGCCGCTGCGGCCGCCTTGCTTCTCCAAGAGCTCGACACTCTCGATCGCGATGCCGTGTCCGAGGGCCTTGGTCATGTCGTAGACGGTGAGCGCCGCCGCGCTCGCCCCGACCATGGCCTCCATCTCGACGCCGGTGCGTGCCTGACAGCGGGCCTCGCAGCGCACCTCGAGCTCGTCATCCGCCAGTTGCGCGAACTCGATCGTCACGCTGTCGAGCGGCAGCGTGTGGCACATCGGGATCCACTCAGCCGTGCGCTTGGCCGCGAGGATTCCGGCGACGCGGGCGACTTCGGTGACGGGCCCCTTCGGACCTGCGCCGGCGAGCACGCGAGCGAGGGCTCCCGCGGGGAAGCGCACACGTGCCCGCGCCAGCGCGCGGCGAGCCGTCACCACCTTCTCCCCCACGTCGACCATGTGCGACTGCGCGCCGTGGGCGCCCTCGACGACGTGGGACAGCTCGGACGGTCTGCGGACGGACTCGCTCATGGGGCACCTCTTCCGCCGCGTATGTTTTTCGTTCCCCGCGGAGGGGAGCGGCGGCTTTCGAACTAGAGTAGCGCGCGGCCGGACCGTCGTCGGCTTGGGATCGGAACCTCCAACGGTCGATCTCCGAGCCCCTACGGCCTTCCGTCCGGTGCCCGCCCCAGGAGAAACGATGCGCCTTGTGCTGACCGCGGTCTTCCCGCTCCTCACGCTCGCCCCCTTCGCGTATTCGGCGCCAACTTTGGCCCCTGCTCGGCTCTGCGCGCCGACGGCTGCGCACCTGCAAGGCGCGGACTTCGGGAGCCTGCTCGCGGCGGAGCTCGGCCGCGTGGAGGCGAGCGGCACGGTCGCCGACCTGTGGCGCAGTGCCTCGCGCCTGCGCGACGCGGCGCGCGAGCTCGGCATCGAAGACACCGACGCGCAGCTCGAGCGCGCGCTCGGCGAGGCGCGCGGCCCGCGCGCGACGCTGGTCTTGATCGCCGCCCGCTTGGAGGGCGCGGACGCGGCCTCGGCCAAGGCGAAGCTCGCCGAGAAGCTGCAATCGGCATTGTCGAACTCCGACGAGGCCCTCGTCTCGGCGGCCTGCGGGCTCGCCGCGAACAGCACCTTCCGAACGCTCGAAGCGGACGTGCGGCGCGCGCTGCTCGACCGCCTGCACGGCCTCGCCGAGGACGCCACTCGGTCGCCCGCGCTGCGCCTCGATGCGGCCTTCGCCGAGGGGCGCATCGGCATGGGCGACGACGTGCGCAAGGCGCGCGGCCTGATGAGCGAGTTCCTCGAGTCGGGCGACGCGGAGCTGCGTGCGCTCGGTGCGCTGGCGCTCGCACGCAGCGGCGCCGAGGTGACCGGCAAGCTGCTCGACGAGCTCGAGCGCCTCGCGGTCGCGCCCGACGAGCGTGGCCTGCTCGCGCAGGCTTACTTGGAGCGCGAACGCACGCGCGAGGTCGGCGAGCGCAAGCTCAAGAACTTGGCCGAGCTGCACCGGCTCGAGCAAGGCGAGAAGGAGCCTGCGGCACCCGGCGGCGACGACTTCGAGCGCCTGAAGAACCTGATGGCGATGATCCGCCGCGCTCACCCCGACGGCAATGAGACCACGCGCGACGAGCTGCTCGAGGCCGCGATGCAGGGCATGCTCCAGAGCCTCGACGAGCACAGCTCCTACCTCGCGCCGAAGGCCTACGAGCGCTTCGAGCAGGACCTCGCCGCGGGCTACGGCGGCATCGGCGCCTACGTCGGCGAGGATCGTCAAGACGGGCTGTTCACCATCACGCGCCCGATCTACTCGGGGCCGGCGTACAAGGCCGGTCTCGTGAGCGAAGACAAGATCGTGCGCATCGACGACTGGCCGACGCTCGGCAAGCCCACCGACGAGATCATCAAGAAGCTCAAGGGACGGCCGGGAACCAAGGTGCGCCTGTACGTGTGGCGGCGCGGCATGGACTCGACGCTCATCGACCGTCCGACGGAAGACATGGTGGTCGAGGTCGAGCGCGGCTCGATCACGATCCCCGCCGAGCAGCACCAGATGCTGCCCGGGAAGATCGGAATGGTCGTGCTGCAAGAGTTCTCGCAGGTCGCGAGCAGCGAGCTGCGCCGTCCGCTCGAGGAAATGCTCGCCGGCGGCATGCAGGCCCTGGTGCTCGACCTGCGCAACAACTCGGGCGGACTGCTCGAAGAGGCGGTCAACGTCTCGGGCCTGTTCCTGCCGAAGGGCACGCTGGTCGTGTCGACCAAGAGCCCGCTGCGCGAGACGGAGAAGCTCTCCACGCGCGGCGAGCCGATCGTGCCGCCCGAGATGCCGATCGTCGTGCTCGTCAACCGCTTCACCGCCTCCGCGGCCGAGATCGTCTCCGGTGCGCTGCAGGATCACCGTCGCGCGGTCGTGATCGGCGAGCGCAGCTTCGGCAAGGGCTCGGTGCAGAGCTTGATGCAACTCCCGCCGTACCGCGACGATCAATACACCGACGAAAACCGCAACGGGCGCTGGGACAACTGGGAGAAGATCACGCGCGACTGGGATGGCGACGGCGAGTTCGACTTCGCGCCGCGCGTCAAGCTCACGATCGCGCGCTACTACCTCCCGACGGACCGCTCGATCCACCGTGAGGTGGACAAGGACGGCAACCTCCTGAACGCCGGCGGCGTCTCGCCGGATGTGAGCGTGGCCGCGAGCCGCCTGGAGGCCTGGCGCGTCGAGGCGATGCTCAAGCTGCGCGATCAGCAGAAGCCGCGCGAGTACGTCGACCGCAACTGGGCCGAGCACAAGGACCTCTTCTCGCGCCTCGCCGACAACGATCGCAAGGACACGAGCCAGTACCCCG
This sequence comes from Planctomycetota bacterium, assembly GCA_044355055.1. Classification (GTDB taxonomy): domain Bacteria; phylum Planctomycetota; class UBA1135; order UBA1135; genus F1-120-MAGs118. Next base: position 3,992 of record JBIKYW010000081.1, read on the forward strand.
GCTTCGACGAGTTCTACGCGGGCCTCAAGACGCCGCTCGCGCCGGATGACGTGCGCCAGATGCTGCGTGCGGAGATTCGACGCCGCGTGCAGGACTCGCGCGGTCAGGAGTTCCCGCAGGGCGACTTCGTCGAGGACCTCCAGCTCCAAGAGGGCATCCGCCGCGTGCTGAGCTCGCTTGGCCGCTCGATCGCGGAGGTCGATGAATACAGCGCGACGATCCAGCCGGATAACTCGCCGCGCCTCGCGCTGGCCCAAGGCAGCAAGGCCAAGCTGCGCGACGCTCTCAATCAGCTCAACACCGCGCTCAAGGCCGACCGACGACTGTCGGAGTCGACGTTGCGCGACTTGGTCGAGATGATCGGCGAGTCGCTCAAGAACTGAGCTAGTCCGCAGTTCGAGTGCGGCGCACGAACGAGGGGCGCGGGGCCAGACTCAGGCCTTGCGCCCCTCGGCGAATTCCTTGAGGGCCGGGAGCAGAAGCTCGCGCGCGAGGATCACGATCGCGGCCGTGAGCGGCAGCGCGAGCAAGAGTCCGAACAGGCCCAGCGCTGCGCCGAAGATCGTCAAGCTCGCGAGGACCACGACGGTCGGGAGCCCCAGTCGCTCGCCCAAGACGCGCGGGATCAGCACGTAGGTCTCGACCGCCTCGCCGATCGCGAAGACCACCGCGACGCGCCACGTCGCCCCCGCGGGGTCGTGCGTGAGCAGCGCCAGCAGGAACGCGACCAGATAGCCGAGGCCCGGGCCGACGACGGGGATCAAGGAGAGCACTCCGCCGAGCATGCCGGCGAGCAGCGAGTAGGGCACGCCGAGCGCCGCCATCGCGACGGTCAGGATCAGGCCCTTCAGCAGGCACACGAGGAGGCGACCGCGGAAGAACGCGCCGAGCATCTCGGCCATCTGCGCGCCGATGCGCGACCACTGCTCGCGCTGGCTCGTCGGGATGTAGGAGCGCACGAAAGCCGAGATGCGCTCGAGCTCGAACAGCAGGAACCACGTATAGAGGGGCACGAGGAAGAGCAGCGTCAGCACCGTCAGCAGCGAGCCGAAGGCCGAGCCCAAGGTCCCCCACACACCGCCCGCCACCTCAGCGCCGTCTGCGCTGAAGGCCCAACGTCGCGCACGCTGGAAGACCTCGTCGAGCAGCGATCCTCGCTCGAGTCCGCGCGGAAGCGGACGCGCTTCGGGAGCCTCGTCGCCGGTGTTCTCCGAAGCTGCTTCTCCTGCGGGCTTCTCCGCGGGCTCCTCCGGACGTCCCTGAAGCGCTTGAAGGTCCAGACCGAGCTCGATCGCACGCTTCTCCGTCGAGGCGACGATCTCGCCGAGCTGCCGCTGCAGTCGATCGATCGAGCCACCCTCCTGCGACACGTCGCGCCACAGTGCCCGGGCCTGCGCGAAAACCGCCAGTGCGAGGAGGAGCGCGACGGCGCCGAAGGCACCGAAGATCAGGTTGACCGCGCGCTTGCGGGACCAGCCGCGGCGCTCGAGCTTCAGCACCATCGGGTGCAGGATGTACGCGAAGAGCAGACCGAGCATCAGCGGGTTGAGCGCCGCACGCACGGTCCACGCGAACCACACGACCGCCACCGCGACCGCCGCGAGCGCCAGATTGCGGCGCGCGGGTGTGAGGTTTTGGAGCATCAGCTCTTGTCCTTCCCAGCGCTCGCTTCCAGTGCTGCCGCAAGTCGCGACCCGTAGCTGCGCACGAAAGCCTCGTCGAAGTCGAAGCCGTCGCGGAAGTCCTCCAGACGGTCTTCGTCTTGGCGCTTGAGCAGGTTGTGGTCGACGAGCAGGAACACGATGCGACCCCAGTCGAGGGTCTCGCGGATGCCCCACTGACGCCACACGTGCGCGGCGAGCGGCCCGAAGCGCTCGAGGGCGTGCTCGCGCATGCCTGCGAGTACCTCTTGTCCGGTCACGTGCCGGGCCGCGCCGGAGCGCCCCTCCTTGCCCGCGAGGCGCACGGCGACGTCGAGCGACTCGAAGAGGAAGAAGAACGCATCCGGTGAGAAGCGTCCGTCGGCGAGCGCGATCTTGCGCAGCTGGTCGCGGAGATCCTGCATGGGCGCAGAATGCTAGCAAGCGGACGCAGTCGGCCCGTGAGAGGTTTTTCTCGAACGCTGGCGCGGCGCCGAGCGCGGGCGCGCGGGACGCTCAGCGAGCGCCCGCAGCCCTAGCCGCGACCGTGGGACCGAGGGCCAAGAACGCGCGGTCGAGCAGCATCGGCGGATCGATGTTGCTCTCGACGTCGCGACGCAGGTCGAGCAGGAGCTCCAGCGTCGCACGAAGCCGCGCGGGAGAGCGCGCGAGATCGAGTCCGAGCGCGGCGAGGTCGCCGTGGCGCAGCGTGTCGTCGAGCTGTCCTTCCGCGCTCAGCGTGAGGTCTCGCAGGCAAGCGATCGCGAGGTCGAGCGCCGTGCGCGCGCGCGCCCGCTCGATGGCCTTCGCCGTCTTGCCCTCGAAGGTGCCCTCGAGTTCCCACACGGCTGCCGCCGCGGCGAGCGGCGGCGCACCGCCGCGCAGTGCCTCCACGATCAACCCGCGCACCTCCCACTCGCGCTGCGCGAGGGAGCGCAGCGCCTCGCCGGGAGAGCCGCGGCTCCAGCGCGCGAGCTGTGCGGCGCGTTCCCTTGCGACGCCGTGCTCGAGGAGCCAGTGCGCGACTTCCGTCTCTGGAAGGCGCTCGAATTGAACCTGCACGCAGCGACTTGCGATCGTGGGCAAGAGGTCGTTCTTGCGCGAGCACTCGAGGATCCACAAGACGCCCGGCGCGGGCTCTTCGAGCATCTTCAGAATCGAGTTCTGCGCGGCGACGTTGGCGCGCTCCATCTCGCGCACGAGCACGACGCGCCAGCCGCCCTCGGCCGCGCGCAGCGCGAGGAACTCGTCGACGGTCGGGCCGTCCCAGTCGCTGTCGCGCTCGCGCCGCACGAAGCGACCGATCTTGAGATCTTCGGGGCGCTCGTCCGCCGGAGTTTGCAGCAAGTCGACCGTGAACACGTCGAGATGGCTCGCGGCGATGACGCGCTTGCACGGGCCGCACTCGCCGCAGGGGGCGGCGCCCTCTGCCGGAATGCCGTGCTCGCAATAGAGCCCGAGCATGAACCAGCGCGCCGCGCGGAACTTGCCGATACCTGCGGGACCGGTCAGGAGCAGCGCGTGTGGCAAGCGCCCCGCTCGAGCCGCACGCCACAGGCCGCGCACGGTGGCACCGTGGCCGAGCGGCTCGGAGAAATCCTCGCGCGGATCGTTGTCTTCAGTCGTCAAGACCGACCGCCCTGCGCACGGCGCGCGCGACCTCGTCGACCGAGCCGCGGCCGTCGACCACGCGGGTCGCGGGCCGTAACACGGCGAAGCGGCGATAGCCCTCGGCCACGCGGAGCTGGAACTCGAGGCCCTTGGCTTCGATGCGATCCGTTGGCGCTCCGCGGCGCACGGCCGCCTCGCGCGGATCGACGTCGAGCAACACGAGCGCATCCGGCTCGGGGTCGTTCGACCAGCGCCCGAGCAGCGCGAGCACATCGTCTTCGGGCAGTCCACCGGCGATCGCTTGATAGGCGAAGGTCGATGCATGGAATCGCTCGCAGACGACGTCGCGACCCGCCGCGAGCGCCGGCGCGACGAGCTCGCGCAGCATCTGCCGCCGCGCTGCCGCGAAGAGCAGCAGCTCGACACCGGGATCGAGGTCGTGCTCGCGCGCGAGCAAGAGCTCGCGGATGCGCTCGCCGGCGCGCGTGCTCCCCGGTTCGCGCAGATGCAGAGCCTGCACGCCGCTCGCGCCCGTGAGGTGCTCGGCGAGACGTCGCGCCTGCGTGCTCTTGCCGCAGCCGTCGATGCCGTCGAGGACGATGAAGCGCGCCTTGGGGGCCATTGCCATGGCGAGATCCTAGCAGCCTCGGGGCACTACTCTTCGCGTTCGAGTCGTTCGAGGGCGCTCTCGGCGCTCTCGCAGCTTCCGTCGAGCGCCAGCGCTTCGCGCACCAGCTCGCGAGCCGCGTCGAGCTCTCCTAGCTCGATACGCGCGAGTGCCTCGCGCCCCATGGACTCCGCTCGCGTCTCGTCGTCGAGGGGCTCGCCGTCGTCGGGATCCAGTTCCGGTGGAACGGCGCGCTGGACGCGGAACTCGCGCGCCGCCTCCGCGTGCCGTCCCAGCTCCGCCAGAGAGATCCCCCACAGGCGATGCAGCTCGCGCCGGAAGGGATCGATCTCGTTGGCCTCGTTGAAGAGCTCGGCCGCGCGCGCGTGACGCCCGGCCTCTGCGTGGTACTCACCGAGCTCCACGCGCAGCGCGAAGTCGTCGGACTCCCAGCGCGTCCAGCGCTCGAGCGCCGCGAAGCGTTCCTCGTCGCGGTCCTGCTCCTCGTAGAGCCGCGCGAGTCGTCGCTCGGCGCACAGACCCGGCGCCTCGAAACCGGGGTAGGCACGCTCGGCTGCGAGCAGCTGCTTCTCCGCCTCGTCTTCGTCTTCCTCCGCGAGAGCGATCTCGGCGAGTCGCACGCGGACGAGGAAGTCCTCCCCGCCCTGCGCGATGCCCTGCCGATACAACTCGCGCGCGGCCGTATCGTCGCCGCGATCCTCGGCGCGCGCGGCTTGCAGGAACAGAGCGCGCGGCGGCAGCTCACCTGCCTGCGACAGCTTGCGCAGAGCCTGCTCGGCGTCGACCTTGCGGCCGCCTTGCCAGTAACCCCACGCCACCGAGCACCAGCCTTCGCGCCAGCGCTCGCGCGCCGGGCCCGCGGCGGGCGGCGTGTCCCCGAGCTCGAACTTCAGCTGAGTCGTGCGCGCGGGGCTCCAGCGCGGCTCGATGCGCAGCGGCTCGACCGTGCGTCGCACGTAGTCCGCAAAGCGCGCGTCGAGTTGTTCCGGGGTCAGGCCGAAGGTGCCTTGGATCGCCGCATCGAGATCCTCGCCGCGGTCGAACGCTTCGAGCAGGCGAATCATCGGCGGGAAGCCCTGCTCTTCGATCAGCATGCGGCAGAGCTGGCCGCTCATGTAGTAGCCGAACAGGATGCGCTGCGAGCGGAACGCTCGGTTCAGGTCGCGCACGAGGATCAGGTCGCGGTTCCAGTACGCGTCGAGCAACTCGCGCCGCATGTTGCGCGTCCAGGCGGGGTTCTTGTTCTCTTCCTCCCACGTCGCGAGTCCCTCGGTGATCCAGCGCGGGCAGCGGTTGTGCGACAGCCCGAGATGCACGACGTGCGTGAACTCGTGGAAGCTCGTGCGGGCCCACGAGAAGCGCCCGCGCAGCTCCGACTGCGGCGCGACGGATGTGACCACGGGGCCGAAGCACACGCCCAGCGCGGGAAAACCCTCGAAGCCGGTCGAGCGCACCGAGAAGTCTTGGAAGCGATCGAAGACCTCGATCACGACGGGGCCTGGCGTGTGGCCATAGCGCGCGGAGAGCTCTTCGCGCGCCTTCGAGTAGAACGGCATCCAGTAGGCGCGCATCACATCCGCGGTTCCGGGGGACCACGCGTAGCGCAGCTCGCTGTCGCCCTCTTCGACGACCAAGCGCTTGCGCATCGACTGCAGCACGGTGATCGTGTTCGAGCGCCAAGCATTCTGACGCTTCTCTGCGAGCTCCGCGGAGCGCTCCAGCGCCGCGAGGCCGCCTGCTTCGTCGCCGGTGTTCGAGAGCGAGCGACCGAGCTCCAAGAACGCATGGAAGTCGCTCGGATCGCGCTCGGTGGCGCGCCGTGCAAATGGGACGGCCTCGGCGAAGCGGTAGAGCTCGCACAGGTGTCGGGCCAGCTCGCGCTCGGGCATCGAGTCGGCCGCGTTCTCCGCGGCGAGCTCCGCGAG
>JBIKYW010000513.1:0-2946 GCA_044355055.1 Planctomycetota bacterium
AAGGTTGCGTGGAATCGGCTGGTTGGTTGGAGGCGTGAAGCTCGAACACCTGCCGCCGGATCTGACCCCACTGCTGGAGGTGACTGATCGGACGGGGCGATCTACCGGCCTCTGCGCACTGCGCCAGAGTCCAGCGCAGCGGGGTGAGCTGGAACGGACGCCCGACGTACAGCACTCCGGCGGCGACGAGTGCCGCGCACAGAACGTGACGCAAGGCTCGTCGCTTGCTGCGCGGTGATCGTCGCGCCACGCGCCCGGCAAGCCATGCACCGAGGGTAGCCCCCGTGACGGCGCCCAAGATCACCGCAAGCAAGGGTTCGACTTTGAATCGCCCCACGCACGCTGCGAAGAGCGAAAACCCAGCGAGGATTCCCGCACAGGCCCCGACGACACTCCAGACGCCTCGTATTCGGGCCAGTTCTCTGCGAAATCCTATCAATGCCGGCGACGGCGGTCGTGGTTGAGGCTTGGGGCTAGGAGGACGGAGTGTGTGCTGCGTTGCGTGAGCGCGGAATCAGTCCCACGCTCTCCGCAAACTCGTTGGAGAACGGAGCGCAGCCCAGCTCTCTCCCCTAGGTGCGCAGAGCATCCAGTGCTGCGAACAAGGCGGCGCGCGTCATGCCCGGCGCCCAAGCGGAGCGTGCGGCGTCGCGGGCGCCGAGCCGCAGCGAGACGAAGCGCTCCGCTAGGGCCTCTGCTTCGCCGCGATCGAGCGCTTCGTCCGGCCGGAAGTGCACGGGGTCGCTCGACGTGGTCATGCCGAGCGCGGCGAGGCGCTGCACGGGGATGAAGTGCGCGTGCGTCGGCGGCAGGTCGCGCATGGGAACGAGCATCGTGCGCTCGGCGAGCAGTGCCTCTTGGACGTCGCGCGCGTGGAGAGTTCGCGGCTCGATCGAGCGCTTCGCGCACAGCGCGGCCGCCGCGCCCGCGGCTTGGCCGATCAGCATCACCACCGGCTGCAGTCGCGAGCAGCCGTTCACGATGTGCGTGATGCCGATCGACTTCTCAGCGAGCACGAGGCCGTCGATTTCGCGCGGAACGAGCGCCGCGAAGGGGATCTGGAACGGGGCGTTCTTCGGGTAGTGCTCGTCAAGGCGCGTCGCCGGCGGGTAGTGACTCTTGCTGTGGTGGTGATCGAGGAAGTAGTCGCCGACTGCGATCGCGTCTGGCTGCATCGGCGGGCGAGGTGCGCCGGTCGCGGGCACGACATCTTGCTCGCGCATCCAACGCAGAGGCTCGGCGCGACGGCTCTCGCGCACGTAGGGAATGTGCGGCAACTTGTCGGGCGTGCCGAACTCATCGGCGAGGCCCCACTCGGGGTGACCCAGCTCGTTCTGCATGTAGTGCACGAACGCGAGCGTGCGGCGCTTGGCGTCCGCGATGCACTGCGCGCGCTCGGTCGCGCTGCCGAAGAGCCCGTCCGCGGGACTGTCGTTCGAGTGGAAAGGCCAGTTCAGCATGAACTTGTCGTTCGGAAGCAACGCGTAGCCGAGGAAGCTCGACCAGTCGTGCAAGCCGTGATTCAAGAGCACGGCGTCCGGCGTCGCGCAGCGATCGGAGGTCGAGCAGTCGAAGAGCGCAGGGTCGTAGCCTTCCGGCCGAGGAACCGCAGGCGCCTTGCCCGCGTGCTTCTTCAGGATCGCCACGTAGGTCTGGTCCTGAAGCTCCATGTCCGGCTGCGTGGGTGCATCTGGCTCGCCGCTCTGGGCCATCGACTCGCGTCCGAGCCGGTGCGGAACGCCGCCGAGCGCGAGCACGTCGCCGAATTCGGTCGCTTCGACCGTGATCTTGGCGTGCACCTCGACGAGCTGACCGCCGACTCGGAAGCGGGCCCCCGCCACGCGTCGGCCTTCGCGGAGCACTTCGACGAGCTCGGCCCCGTGCCACACCTCGGCACCGCTCTCGTGCACCTTGCGCGCCATCACCTCGGCGCCGAAGTGCGGCTCGAAGCACGTGTTGCTCACCCAGCCCGTACGCACGTTTTGCGCGCCGCCGTAGTGGGCCTCGATCTCCGCGCGGAAACCGCCGAAGAAACCGCTTCCCAAGGCTCCCTCGTTGCCATCCAATGCACTCACGCCCGCGGCGGTCACCATGCCGCCGAGCCAGGGCGTGGGCTCCGCCACGAGCGTGCGCGCGCCGAGGCGTGCCGCCTGCCACGCGGCCGCAGCTCCGCTCGCGCCACCGCCGATCACCAGAACATCCACAGAGACCGTTTTCGTGCTCATGCAGCGAGGAATCCTAGCTTTTGCGGCCTTCGCCTGTCTCGCGCTCGATGCCTCGGCGGGGGAGCGCGAGCTGCGCGCGGTGTGGATCCCCAACACCGACACGCGCTTCTTCGAGTCGCGCGCCGAGATCGCCTCCGCCATGGAGGCGCTTGCCCAAGGCGGGATCAACGTCGTTTTCCCCGTGGTTTGGAGCAAGGGCGCGACGCTCTATCCGAGCGAGGTGATGCGCGAGCTCACGGGGCAAGCCATCGACGCGCGCTACGCGGGGCGCGACCCGCTGGCCGAGACGATCGTCGAGGCGCATCAGCGCGGCATCGAAGTGATCCCGTGGTTCGAGTACGGCTTCACCGATGGCCATGTGAAGTTTCCCGGCAAGATCCTCGGCGCGCACCCCGAATGGGCGGCCCTCGGTGTCGACGGCAAGCTCGTCGTCAAGAACAACTACCCGTGGCTCAACTCGCTCAATCCAGAGGTGCAGCGCTGGATGAGCGACCTCGTGCTCGAGGTCTGCCGCAAGTACGACATCGACGGCGTGCAGGGCGACGACCGCCTGCCCGCACTGCCGAGCGAAGCGGGCTACAACCCCGAGATCGTCGCGGCGTACAAGGCGGAGACCGGCCGTGATGCGCCGAACGACACGAAGGAGCCGCACTGGCTCGCGTGGCGCGCCGAGCGACTCACGAAGTACTTGCAGGAGTTGCGTGCCGAGGTGAAGACGGTG
>JBIKYW010000512.1:0-2946 GCA_044355055.1 Planctomycetota bacterium
GCCGCTCAAGGACATCGACCGCATCGCGAAGAAGATCCAAGCGGGTCCGAATGCTCCGTCCTTGGCCGAAGCGCTCGAGAAGGACCCCGAGCTGATCGCGATCAAGAACGAGAAGCCGGAGTTCGCCGAGGTTTTCGAGTTCTCGACCAAGCTCGAGGGCATGGCGCGCCACATCTCGACGCACGCCGCAGGCGTTGTGATCGCCGATCGTCCGATCGTCGACTACGTGCCGCTCGCCAAGCACGACACGGACGTGGTCACGCAGTGGCCCGCGCCGCAGCTCGAAGAGCTCGGGCTGCTCAAGATGGACTACCTCGGCCTGCGCACGCTGACGATCCTCGAGCGCACGCTCGAGTACCTGCGCGCCGCCGGAAAGCCCGTGCCGGACCTCGACCAGCTCCCGGACGACCCGCGCACGTATCAGATGCTCACGGCGGGCGACACGCTGGCGGTGTTCCAGCTTGAATCCGAAGGCATGCGCAAGCTGCTCGCGCGCATCAAGCCCGACCGCTTCGAGGACCTGATCGCGGTGCTCGCCCTCTACCGCCCCGGCCCGCTCGAGTCGGGGATGGACTCGATGTTCACGCGCCGCAAGCACGGCGAAGAGCAAGTCAGCTACCCGCATCCGAGCTTGGAGCCCATCCTGCGCGACACCTACGGGTGCATCGTCTATCAGGAGCAGGTCATGCTCATCTCGAGCGCGCTCGGCGGCTTCTCGCTCAACGAAGCCGACAACCTGCGCAAGGCGATGGGCAAGAAAAAGCCCGAGATCATGGAGAAGTTCGCGGCGCAGTTCGTCGCGGGCGCCGTGAAGAATGGCTGCGCCGAGGCCGCTGCACGCGAGATCTGGGACAACATCGTCAAGTTCGGCGGCTACGGCTTCAACAAGTCGCACTCGACGGCCTACGCGCTGATCACGTACCAGACGGCGTACATGAAGGCGAACCACCGCGTCGAGTTCCTCGCGGCCAACATGGCTTGCGAAATGGAGTCGTCGGACAAGGTGAAGGCCCTGATCGACGACTCGAAGCGCTCGCGCGTGCCCGTGCTGCCGCCGGATCTGCGGCACTCGCGCTGGCACTTCGCGCCGGAGGACGGCTCGATCCGCTACGGACTCGGTGCGATCAAGGGCACGGGCGAGCGAGCGGTCACGGCGCTGCTCCAGGCGCGCGCGAAACTCGAAGGCCGCAAGGCGCCGCTCTCCCTGCTCGAGCTCGCCCGGGAGTGCGACCCTGCCGAGGTTGCGCGTCTGTGCTGGGAGACGCTGATCAAGGCCGGTGGCTTCGATTTCACCGGCCACAACCGCGGCGCGGTGCTCGCGGCGCTCGACGTGGCGCTCACCGAAGGCCAGCGCGCGGCTGCGGACCGACGCTCGGGACAGGGCTCACTGTTCGGAGGGCCCGCACCTGCGGCGCGAGCGGCCGCCGTGCAGAGCGGGGACGGCATCGACGACTCGAAGGCGTGGTCGAAGAGCGACACCCTGAAGGCCGAGCGCGATGCGCTGGGCTTCTATCTCTCGGGCCATCCGCTCGAAGAGCGCGCGGGCCTGTTCGCGATGCTCTCGACCTGCTCGACGGCTCAGCTCTCCGAGCGCTCGCCGGAAACCGAGGTGCAGATCGCGGGGCTGATCGTCTCGCTCGCGGCGACGGTCGTGAAGAACGGCAAGCTCGCCGGCCAAAAGATGGCCCGCATGCGCCTCGAAGACCTCGACGGCGGCGTCAACGTCACCGTGTTCCCCAAGGCCTTCGAACAGTTCAAGCACAAGCTGGTCGAGGACAGCGTGGTGATCGTGCGCGGCAAGGTCGAAGAGCGCTCCGAAGAGCCCGGCTTGCTTCTGAGCGACGTGCTGACCATCGAAGAGGCCCTCGCTCGCTTCGAGGGCGGAGTGATCGTGCACGTCGAGCCGGAGGACTCCGGCCTGCTCGTGCCTCTGCGCGACACGCTGCGCCGCCACACGGGGCGGCGTCCGGTGTACCTCCAAGTGCGCGGCAGCGACGGCGCGATCCGACGCGTCCGCACGGCCGCGGACTGCCACGTGCGCATCTCCGCGGAGCTCGCCGAGCAAGTCGACCAGCTGCTCGGCAAGGGCCGCATGCGGCTCGCGCGCCTCTAGGGGCGAGCCCCCGCGCGAGTTGCGCCCGCGCTCCCCTAGGGCCGACGGCGCCCCGGACAAAAACAAAGGCCGCCCACCTCTCGGTGGACGGCCTTCGCCGTTGGGTTGAGCGGGCGAAGAGCATTGCGCGCACCTCCTCGCGGAGGTGGGCTCGCCCTGCGCGCGGGATCAGGCGCCCGCTGCGGCCTTGCCGGCCTTCTTCTTGGCCGGTGCCTTGGCGGCTGCGGTCTCGACGGCCGGCGCGGCCTCTTCCTTCGGCGTGCGCTCGACGAACTCGATGATCGCCTGCTCGCCGCCGTCGCCGAGGCGACGCTTCGAGAGCTTGAGGATGCGCAGGTAGCCGCCCGGACGAGCCTTGAAGCGCGGTCCGATGACCTCGAACAGCTTCTTGGTCGCGACCTTGTCGCCCAGACGGGACTGGACGAGGCGGCGGCGGTGCACCGTGGTTTCCTTCGAGAGAGTCACGAGCTTCTCGACGAAGGGGCGCAGGTTGCGCGCCTTCGGCAGCGTGGTCTTCACGCGCTCGTGGGTGATCAGGCTCGCCGCGAGGTTGCGAATCATCGCATCGCGGTGGGCGCTGGTGCGGGAGAGGTGGTTGCCTGCTCGTCCGTGACGCATGGCGTAGTCGTTTCCAGTGTTGGGACCGCAGCGCGGTCTAGTTGCCGGTCTTCATGCCGAGCGAGAGGCCGCGCTCGGCGAGCTTGTTCTTGATCTCGGTCAACGAAGTCTTGCCGAGGTTCTTGAGGTTCATGACGTCGTTCTCGCTCATCGAGACGAGCTCGCCGACGGTCGTGATGTTCGCGCCGTCGAGGCAGTTCTTGGCGCGCACCGAG
>JBIKYW010000514.1:0-2939 GCA_044355055.1 Planctomycetota bacterium
GCGCGGGTGCCCGTTCACCTGCGCGTTCTGCAACTCCGGCGTGCGCTCGAACAGCCGCGTGTTCGCGCACTCGATCGACAACGTCAAGGCCGACCTCGCCTACCTCGCCGAGCGCGTGAAGCCCGAGATCACGCTGTGCTTCGCCGACGACAACTTCGGCATGTACGAGCGCGACGAGGAGATCGCGGACTACATCGGCTGGCTGCAGGACAGCTACGGCTGGCCGCGCTACATCCGCACGACCACCGGCAAGAACAAGGGCGAGCGCATCATCAAGGTGATGCGCAAGATCAAGGGCGCGCTGCCGATGACGGCGGCGGTGCAGTCGATGAACCCGGTCGTGCTGAAGAACATCAAGCGCGACAACATCAAGCTCGAGACGTACCGCGAGATCCAGAAGGAGCTCGAGTCGCAGGGGATGCAGAGCTACGGCGAGCTGATCCTGTGCCTGCCGGGCGAGTCGAAGGCGAGCTTCCTCAAGGCCGTCGAGGACCTGCTCGACGCGGGCGCCAAGCGCATCTCGGCGCACCAGCTGATGCTCCTGCACGGCGCGGAGCTCGCGAATCCCGACGAGCGCGCCAAGTTCGGCTTCGACACGCGCTTCCGCGTCGTCGCACGCAACATCGGCGACTACACGGGCACGCCGCTGATCGAGGTCGAGGAGATGGTCGTCGCGACACCCGACTTCAGCTTCGACGACTACCTCGAGACGCGTGTCTTCCACCTCCTGCTCACGATCTTCCACTACGAAGGCAACTACGAGGAGCCGTTCGCGTTCGCGCGCGCTCACGGAGTGAAACCCTTCGATCTCGTGCGGCACATGCAATCCCTGTTGCCGCAGGCGCCCGCGGCCTTCGCGCGCGTGATCGCGGACTTCCTCGAAGAATCGCAGCAGGAGATCTTCCGCACGCGCGAAGAGTGCCTCACGTGGGCGCGGAAGCACTATGCCCAGCTCGTCGACGGGACGCTCGGCGGCAACTTGCTCTCGAAGTACTCGATGCTCGGGCGCTTCTACACGACGCAGGAATCGCTCGACTTCCTGCGCATCGCCGTGGAGAGCGCGCTCGACGGCCGCGGATGTGAGCCGCGCGAGCTGGCGGCGGTCTTCGATTACCTGCGTGGCGTCGTGCTACACGTACCCTTCGCGCAGACGACGACGGAGCGTCGCACTTGGACTTCGAGCCACGACGTCGAGGCCTGGGCCGAGGCCGGTTACACGCGCCCGCTGGCGGAGTTCGCGTACGGCACCCCCCGCGAGCAGGGAGCCGAGTGCGCGGCGGAGACCAAGGCGCTGATCCTGACCAAGGTCGGCACCTTCGGCGAACACGCGTCGGGGCTGGGGAAGTTCACGCGCACGCTGTTCGCGCGCGACCTGCGTCGTAGGCTGGTGAAGGACTGCGCCGACGATGCGGTCTCTGCCTAGATGACCTCCACGCGCCCCGAGTTCTCGCTGGTCGTGCCCTGCTACAACGAGCAGGAGTCGATCCCGTTCACGCTGCCCGCGCTGTGCGCGGCGTTCGAGAAGGCGGGGATCGCACTCGAGCTCGTCGCGGTCGACAACGGCTCGAAGGATCGCACCGGCGCGATCCTCGACGGACTCACGGCCAAGGGTCTGCCGGTGCGCAAGGTCGTGGTCGAGGTGAACGAAGGCTACGGCTGGGGCGTCCTGTGCGGACTGCGCGAGGCGCGCGCGGAGTGGGTCGGCATGATTCCCTGCGACGGGCAGGTCGATCCTGAAGACGTGGTGCGGCTCTTCGAGGCCGTGCGCTACAGCGACGGCAAGATCCTCGGCAAGGTGCGGCGCCGCTTCCGGCTCGACGGCTGGACGCGCAAGTTCGTGTCGATCGCCTACAACGGCATGGTGTTCTGCCTCTGGCCCGGCCTCGGCTCGATCGACGTCAACGGCAGCCCGAAGATCCTGCACCGCGACGTGCTGCGGCGCTTGGATCTGCGCTCGAAGCGCTGGTTCCTCGACCCGGAGCTGATGATCAAGGCGCACTATCTCGGCGTGCGCGTGCTGGAGGTCAACGTGTTCGCGCGCATGCGCGGCCACGGGCTCAGCCATGTGCGCGCGATGACGTGCTGGGAGTTCTTCTCGACGTTGCTCCGCTATCGGCTCGGCGGCGAGATCGGGCGCTGGCGCAAGAGCGTCGAGCCTCTTCCGCCGGGGCCCGTGTCCGTGGCACCCGAGCACGCGCCGCGCTAGCCTTCGGCCGCCATGGCCGCTCGACCGATTCCCGCGCAGCGCGCCGCGACGTTGTTGATCGCGGTGGGGGCGCTGAACCTCGCGATCACGCTGTTCGTCGCGCTCATCGCGGCGCGTGGCTGGGGACGAATCCCGGAGCTCGCGGTCACGGCGCGCGTGCTCGACGCGCAGGGGGCTGAGGTCGCAAGCCACGAGCTGCGCAGCCCGACGGAGCTCGAGCTCGTCGCAGCGGAAGGGCTGCGCACCTCTGCGGAGCTGCCTTCGGGGGGGCGTTTGGAAGTCGAGGTGCCGCGTGCGCACTTCGACGCAGTCGCGCAGAGCGGGAACCTCCTGCGCGTGCTGCAGCTCGCGATCCCGTTGCTTGTCTCCGCGCTGTTCCTCGCCGCGGGGCTGCGCCTGCGTCGCCTCGCGCGCGGCTGAGTCGCTCCCCGCATCGATTCGTGGCGCTTGGTGGCGCGCATCGCAGGAGTTCGTCCCACTGTGAACTCGCGTAGCCGAGTTTATGGGCATGCAGACGAGCATGGACGCAGTTGGGCTTTGGAGTTGGGGCTGGGCGCAGGTCCTCGCGGGCTTCGCGAGCGGCGCGGCGCTGGGGCTGTGGTTTCATCGCGAGGCGTTCCTCGGCGGCTACGCGTCTTGGCGGCGGCGACTCTTGCGGCTTGGGCACATCGCGTGCATCGCGCTCGGCGTGCTGCAGATGCTCGTCGCGCTGTCACCTGCGGCGGCCGCCTCG
>JBIKYW010000515.1:0-2938 GCA_044355055.1 Planctomycetota bacterium
AGAAGAAGCTGTGGACCAAGGAGCAGGGCGAGGCGCTCTACGCCGCCGCAATCGAGCAGGTGAACGCCGCCGTCAAGGAGGCCGAGTCCACCCCGCCGCCGAAGCTGGAGAGCATCTTCTCCGACGTCTACGCGACCGTCCCCGCGCACCTGCGCCGCCAAGGCCAGGCCGCCTTCGAGCTCGCGGCGCGCAAGGGCGACGCCGGCGCTGGCGACGGCAAGTTCCCGCTCTGACCCCGACGAACCCACGCAGGAAGATTCGACATGGCTACGTTGACGATGGTTCAGGCGGTGAACGACGCGCTGAAGTGCGCGATGCGCCGCGACAAGAGCGTGCTGGTGTTCGGTGAGGACGTCGGCCCCAAGGGCGGCGTGTTCCTCGCGACCGAGGGGCTCACCAAGGAGTTCGGCAAGGAGCGCTGCTTCGACACGCCGCTCTCCGAGGACGGCATCATCGGCGCGGCGATCGGCATGGCGCTCAACGGCCTCCGTCCCGTGCCGGAGATTCAGTTCCAAGACTTCATCTTCCCGGCCTTCGACCAGATCGTGAGCGAGGCGGCCAAGTTCCGCTATCGCTCCGGCGGCCAGTACACGGTGCCGATGGTGATCCGCACGCCCTACGGCGGCGGCATTCGCGGCGGTCTGTACCACTCGCAGTCCGGCGAGGCCTACTTCTGCCACACGCCGGGCCTGAAGGTCGTGATCCCCTCCACGCCGGAGGACGCCAAGGGGCTGCTGCTCGCCTCGATCGAGGATCCCGATCCGGTGATCTTCATGGAGCCCAAGGCGCTCTATCGCACCGCCAAGGCCGAGGTCCCCGAGGGCTACTACACGACGCCGCTCTCGACCCTGCGCACCGCGCGCACGGGCAAGGACGTCACGGTGTTCTGCTACGGCGCGATGGTGCCGGTGTGCCTGAAGGCGGCCGAGCAGGCCGCGGAGAAGGGCATCGACTGCCTCGTGGTCGACCTGCGCACGCTGCTCCCGCTCGACGAAGAGGGCGTGCTCGAAGCCGCCAAGCAGACCGGCCGCGTGGTGATCGTCCACGAAGCGCCGCGCTTCTGCGGCTTCGGCGGCGAGATCAGCGCGATGATCGCCGAGAACATCATCGAGTACATGGAAGCTCCGGTCGCGCGCGTGACGGGCTTCGACACGCCGTTCCCGAACACGCTCGAGCACCACTACATGCCCGACGCGCGCCGCGTCCTCGACGCGATCGAGCACGTCCACGGCTTCTAGTCCCACACCCCGACGAACGAATTCCCGAGAAGAGAAGCAAGCGCAATGGCCAACCTCGAGTTCAAGCTGCCCGACATCGGCGAAGGCGTCGCCGAGGGCGAGATCGTCAAGTGGCTCGTCAAGGCCGGTGATTCCGTGAAGGAGCATCAGGCCGTGGTCGAAGTGATGACCGACAAGGCGACCGTCGAGATTCCCGCGCCCGCCGCTGGAACGATCGTCGAGACGCGCGCGAACCCCGGCGACGTGGTGCCCGTGGGCAGCGTGATCTTCGTGCTCGCCACCGGTGCCGCTGCGGCGCCCGCGCTCGCAAAGTCTCACGCGCCCGCGGCTCCTGCTCCGGCGCCGAAGCCCGCGGCAGCGTCCGCTCCCGCCGCGGCTCACCACGGCGGCCACGGCCCGTCGAAGGCCGTCGGCGGACGTCTGGAGTTCAAGCTCCCCGACATCGGCGAAGGTGTCGCCGAGGGCGAGATCGTGAAGTGGCTCCTCAAGGCTGGAGACAGCGTGAAGGAGCACCAGGCCGTCGTCGAGGTGATGACGGACAAGGCGACGGTCGAGATCCCCGCGCCCGCAGCGGGCAAGCTGCTCGAGCTGCGCGCCAACGCGGGCGATGTCGTGCCCGTCGGCAGCGTGATCTTCGTGCTCGAGACCGCGGGTGGTGCCGTGGCCGCTCCCGCGGCGACGACCCACGCCGCTCCGGCGGCGCACGCGGCTCCGGCGCTCGTCGCTGCAGCTGCTGCCGCTCCCGCCGCGAAGCGCGCGAGCGACGAGAAGGTGCTCGCCGTTCCGAGCGCCCGCCGTGTCGCGCGCGAGCTCGGCATCGACCTGAACGACGTCGCCGGCTCGGGCCGTCACGGCGTCGTGCGCCGCGCGGACGTCGAGACGTTCGCGAAGTCGCGCTCGACCGCCGCGCCCGCACCGGCCGCCAAGCCCGCGGCCGCCGCTCCCGCCGCCGCGGCGAAGCCCGCCGCCGCACCCGTCACGTTCGCCCCGCAGGAGCGCGAGACGCGCATCCCGTTCCGCGGTGTGCGCCGCAAAATCAGCGAAGCGATGGTGCGCTCGAAGTTCACCGCGCCGCACTTCACGGTCGTCGAAGAGGTCGACGTCACCGAGCTCGTGCGCCTGCGCGAGACGGCGAAGGTGATGGGCCAAGAGAGCGGCATCAAGGTCACCTTCATGCCGTTCATCATGAAGGCCTGCGCGCTCGGGCTCGCGAAGTACCCGATGCTCAACGGCCACCTCGACGAGGCGACGCAGGAGATCGTGCGCTGCGGCTACGTCAACCTCGGCATCGCCATGGACACCGACAACGGACTGATCGTGCCGGTGATCAAGGAGGTGCAGTCGAAGGGCATCTTGCAGCTCGCGGCCGAGCTCAACGAGCTCGCCGAGCGCACGCGCGCGGGCAAGGTCAAGCCGGACGAGCTCAAGGGCTCGACCTTCTCGATCACCAACGCGGGCAACATCGGCGGCATCCTCGCCACGCCGATCATCAACTTCCCCGACATCGCGATCATGGGCGTGCACCGCATCGTCAAGCGCCCCGGCGTCGTCGAGACGCCGCAGGGCGACAAGATCGAAGTGCGCCAGTACATGAACTTCTCGGCCTCGGTGGACCACCGCCTCGCCGACGGCGCCGACGGCGCGCGCTTCCTCGTCCACGTGAAGCGCCTGCTCGAAAACCCCGGCCTGCTCGCGCTCTG
>JBIKYW010000516.1:0-2935 GCA_044355055.1 Planctomycetota bacterium
CGCGTGGAAGTGCAAGTTGAGATTGAGAGCGCTGCCAAAGCGCTGCGCGAAGAGCACGGCGCCGGAGCGGGCGGCGAACGCGGGCTCACGGCGCGCGGCGGGCTCGCACTCGCTCGAACGCGAGCGCGTAAATCCCTCGGCGGGGTCACCTTCGGCGTAGCGGTGCCTGCGCCGGGCGTCGTCGCCGTGCTCGGCTTGTTCGGCCTCGCGGGTGCGCGTCGGCGGCGCTGAAGCGCCCCGACCAGCCACAGATGGGGCTCGTGAGCTGCGAAATCCGCGCGAGAAGGCTTGCCCTATAGTGCGGCGATGTCGAATCCGTCACCCACACCTGAACTCTGGAACGCTGTCGACCGTGCCTTTGAGGATTGGCTTGCGCCAGCCGACGATGCGCTACACCACGCGACGGCGGCTGCTACGAAGGCGGGCCTGCCCGAGATCGCGGTCGCGCCGGCGCAGGGTCGGCTGCTGCAAGTGATCGCACGCACGATCGGCGCGCGGAGGATCCTCGAGATCGGCACGCTTGCGGGCTACAGCGCCATCTGGCTCGCGCGCGCGCTGCCTGCGGGCGGACGGCTCGTGACGCTCGAGCTTGAACCTGCGCGTGCGGAGATCGCGCGCGCGAACCTCGCATTCGCGGGGCTCTCGCAGCAAGTCGAGGTCGTGACGGGCCGCGCAGTCGATTCGCTTGACGCGATGATCGCGCGCGGCGAGGCGCCGTTCGACCTGATCTTCATCGACGCGGACAAGGAGAGCTGCCCCCAGTACCTCGAGCGCGCGGTGGCGCTCTCGCGAACGGGCACGCTGATCCTCGTCGACAATGTCGTGCGACGCGGGCGGCTGATCGACGCGAACACAGGCGATGCGGGCGTGGACGGCGCGCGCAAGATGATGGACATGGTCGCGCAGCACCAGCGCCTCGAGGCCGCGGGAGTCCAGACCGTCGGCGCGAAGGGCTACGACGGATTGCTGATCGCGCGGGTGAAGGAGAGTCCGAAGGCTGGCGCGGCGACGCCGGACACGATCGAAGTCCTCCTCGCGCACAACGCCTGGGCCACGCGCGAACTCCTGCGCGCGTGCGAGCGGCTGAACGACGCACAGTGGCACCAGCGCTTCGACATGGGCCCTGGGTCGCTCCACGACACGCTCACGCACATCGTGGGCGCGATGTTCCGCTGGGCGGACCGCATCGACGGACCGCCGCGCGCGTTGCGGCCGTCGATCGAAGACTCGACGCAGCGCACGGTCGCGGAGCTCATCGCGCTTCTCGACGAGGCCGCGGCGGACCTCGACTCGAGCGCTGTCCGGGCGCGGCAGCGCGGGCTCGACACGATCGTCGATGTGACCTTCGCGGGAACCCCCTACCGCTTCACGCTCGGCGCAACGCTCGTCCATGTCACGACCCACGGCATGCACCACCGCGCGCAGTGCCTCAACATGCTGCGACGCCTCGGCGCGGCGGGAATCAGCGACGCGCTGCCAGACCTCGATGTCCTGGAGTGGGAACTGAAGCACCGCTGACCAGGATGGCGCGCACGGCGGATAGGAACTCCAAGCGGATGACTTCCGCGGAGGCGGTCGTCATCGACCGCGAGGTGGCGGTTCGTCGCGGGGCGCCGATCCGTCAAGCGGCCCCCGGGGGCCGGTGGCTCGCTGCGCCCGAGCCGCTGTCTGTTGCGCCCGACGCCGCGCCAGCGCGAGAGAGCGCCGATCGCGTCGAGATCGCTCCGGCTGCCGCTGACGCCCCAGCGCGCCTCACGCTCTTGGGCGTGGTGCGCGACGCGCGCGGCCGGGCGATCGAGAACTTCGGCATCCGCGGAATTCGCAAGGACGCGAGCAACGCCTTCGCCGAGGAGCGCGTGTGGGACGTCGCGTTCCACGCCGGCGGCGAGTTCGCGCTCGTGGAGCTCGAGCCGCACGCGTGGGAGCTCGCGCCCTTCGCGGACGGCTGCACGCTCGAGCGCAGCGAGCGTTTCGTTCGCTCGAACGCGCGCGCGGTCGTGTTCCGCATGAAGTCGCAGGTCGAAATCGCTGGAGTCGTGATCGATAGCGCAAGCACGCCAGTTGCCGGCGCGAAGGTCCGCACCAAGGAGCAGAGTGCGCGCGATGGGTTCCCCGCGACTTGGGAGACGACTTCGGACCGCGCGGGTCGCTTCCAACTGACCTTGGACGTCGGCGAGTACATGCTCCGCGCAGCTTGCGACGGCTACGCGGAAGGCGAAGAGCAGCGCATTGAAGTCGAGCACCTCCAAGCGCAGCGCCACCTCGAGTTGCGACTTGCCGATGGCTGCAGTGTGCGCATCGTGTTCGATCGAACGCTCGGCGTCCGCGCGCCTGGCGGTGCAATGGCGGGGCCGATTTTCGGCGACCGCGGCCCGCAGCTAGTCGCGCTTGGCGAGGGCGCAAGCGAGGTGACGATTCGCGGGCTTGCGCCGGGCTGGCACAGGCTCGTGGTGTCTGCTGGAGGTCTGCCGCACGGGGGCTACATGGCGGCCGTCGAACTGGAACTCGGTTCGACGCTCGAGGCGCGCTTCGAGGCGCGCCCAGCCGCTCCCGTCGCCGTCCAGTTTCGGCCTTCACAGCCAGGCGCCGCAGCGCTCGACTCCCGGCGCGACTACGAAATCCTCCCGACGCTCCCCAATCTCAACTGGCTTGCACTCTCGCGCCCAGCGCCGGGCGACGATCGCGATCCGACGGAGCTGCTTTGGAGTTCGGCCAACGAATGGAATGCGCCTGCTCCGGGCAGCTACGTGGTCTTCCCCAAACGACTTTCGTCTGCCGATGAGACGTCGTTCCTGCGCTTCGAAGCGCCGCATGCTCCCGCGTTCGAGCTCGAACTCGCGCCGCGCGAACCGGACCCGCGTTCTCGCCGCTGATCGTCACACTCGCGACGTGCGTACGGCGCGGCGCGTTCGTGTCGCGCGAAGTCACACAGTCC
>JBIKYW010000082.1:0-9744 GCA_044355055.1 Planctomycetota bacterium
GCCGACCCACAGCGCGAGAAAGTCCGGCCCGAGCAGTACGAGGAACACGCCTACGGCCAGCACGAGCGAGAACGAGATGCGCGTCCACTTCAAGAGGACTGGGCGCAGATCGACGAGGCGTCCCGACGCGTTCAGGCGGCTCGCGGTCGGCATCACCACGGCCCCGATGCCGATGACGAAGCTCGTGAGCGGCTCGAAGAACTTGTTGCCCATGTCGAACTGCGTGATGGCTTGGGCATCGAGCCAATGGCCGATCACGAGCGCGTCGAGCCGGAACGCGAGCAGCGTGCCGACGTTGAGCAGCATGGCGAAGACGCTGAACGAGAGCACTTCGCGCACCAGTCCGCGATCGAAGCTCGCGAGTGAGAAGCGCGTGCCGGGGTGTCGTCGGACCACGGCGAGCCACGCGAGCGCGAACTCGACGCACATCGTTCCGACGAGGATCCACGCGAGGGTGGAAAGATCCGGAACGAGCGGAAGGAGCACCACGGTCAGTCCGGCACGCAGAAGGAGCTCTCCTGCCATCAGCACATTGCGAGTCGGGAAGTCGTCGTAGGCCTCGAGGATGCCGTAGGGCAGCCGCATCGCGAACGCGGCTGCGACTTGGAGCGCGGAGAGAAGGAATGCGAGCTCCGCAGCGCTGCGCTGCTCGCTTGAGAGTGCCTTGCCTAGAGCCGCGTCGAGGTATTGGTGCTCGAATGCTTCGCGCTGCAGCCATCCGAGCCCGAGCGCGACGACGCCCATCGCGAGCGTGATCGCGAGGCAGGTCGAGATGGCGCGGTTCACGCCCGCGAGATCGCCTCGGCCCTTGGCCTGCGAGATCGACTTCACCGACGCCATCGGGACACCGAGGACGAGGAGTCGCAGCACCCCGGTCATCGACACGACCGCGACCCACACGCCGTTTTGCTCTCCGCCGAGCGTCCTCAGCACGAACGGCGTGAGGAACATCAACACGGCGATCTGCAGCACGTTGAGCAACGTGTTCGATCCGATGCTGCGGCTCACGCGCGTCCTCCGCGGCGGCTACGTCGAAGGCAGTTCATCGGGGCGGGGTGCGTTCGTTCGTGGCTGCGAGGAAGGGGAGCGTCCAGCGGGAGAGCTGGGCGTAGCCCTCGTCGGACAAGTGCAGCGCGTCGCTGGAAAAATCCTCCGACAAGGAACCTTCCGCGTTCGCGAGCGGGGAAAGGTTCGTCTCGACGAAAATGGCCCCGCGAGCCTCGGCGTGTGCGGCGAGATGGGCGTTCGCGCGGGCGAGCGCTTCCACGCGCTCCCGCGGCATGTCGCGCTCGGGCAGGAGGCCCAAGAGGACCACGCGACAGCGGGGGCGCTCCGAGCCGAGTCGGGCGAGCAGGCGATCGACGGCGTCGGGCAGCGCGGCCTGTGCTTCCGCGGAACCGCGACGGAAGTCGACCGAGCCTGCGTAGAGCACCGCGACCCGAGCACTCTCGGGAAGGTCCTCGAGGAGCCGTGCGTCGAGCCCTGCGAGTGGCTCGTTGCCGATACCCCGGTTCAGCGCGGCGAGCCCTGGAAACGAGCGGCGGAGATCCCAGCGTTCGATCGTCGAGGAGCCCAGGAACACGGCGCAGTCGGGCGGAACGGGCTCCGCGCGGAACGCGGCACGCCGCGCCGCGCGTTCGCGCTCGTAGCGCGCAACGGCTTCGTCGAAGCCCGCGAGCCTGCGCAGCCGCCAACCGCCGGGGACGAGGTCGAACCACGCCGCACCGACGAGCGCGAGCAGCGCACCGCAGACGAGCAGGGACCAGCGTTGGAGGTTCATCGGCGGCCGCGAGAATCGCACCCGGGGCGACGGACTTCCAGCCCGCCTTGCCCCTTGGAAACGTCGCTGCGCTGCGCCAACATCCTCGACCATGTTTTGCGACGCAGGGGCCCCGATTCGATGACCGCCGCGATCTCCATCCGCGGGGTCGAGAAGCGCTTCGGCGATCGGCTCGCGGTCGCGGGCCTCGATCTCGAGATCCCGCGCGGTGCCTTGGTCGGCGTCCTCGGACCCAATGGCGCGGGGAAGAGCACCACGATTCGCATGGTGCTGTCGATCCTCTATCCCGACCGCGGCACGGTCGAAGTGCTCGGCGGCGGCGCGCTCGCGGCCAAGGAGCGCATCGGTTATCTGCCCGAGGAGCGCGGCCTGTATCGCACGATGAGGGTCGGGGAATACCTCGCCTACATCGCGCGCCTCAAAGGCGTGACGCGCGAGGGGCTCGCGGCGCGCGTGCGCGGTTGGCTCGAGCGCATCGAGCTGCCCGACGTGCAGCAGCGGCGCTGCCAAGAGCTCTCCAAGGGCATGCAGCAAAAGGTGCAGTTCATCGCGGCCGTGATCCACGAGCCCGAGCTCCTGATCTTGGACGAGCCGTTCTCGGGTCTCGATCCCGTCAACGCGGTCGTGCTCGACCGGCTGATCGGCGAGCTGCACCGCGAGGGCCGCACGATCCTTCTGTGTACGCACCAGATGCAGCAGGCCGAGCGCGTGTGCGATCGCATCGTGCTGATCCATCGCGGTGCGAAGCGCCTCGACGCGACCCTGCCCGAGATTCATGCGCGCTTCGATCCGCGCTCGCTCGCCTACGAGCCGCTCGCGCCGAGTGTCGTCAACGAGGGAGAGCTCGCCGCGCTGCCCGGCGTGGTGGCGGTGCGCCCTCAGCGGGACGGTCGCGGTTTTACGCTCGCGCTCGCGGAGCACGCTCAGCCCGCCGAGCTGTTCGAGGCGCTCGTGCGTCGCGGGCCCGCGCGGCGCATCGAGCTCGAGCGCGTGTCCCTCGAAGAGGTGTTCGTGCGCGTCGTGCGCGCGGCGGAGGGCGAGAGCGCGGCGAAAGCGGCGAGAGAGGACCTCGAGCATGGCAAGGGTGACTGAGATCGCCGTGCGGGAGTTCCGCACGACCGTGCTCACCAAGGCATTTCTGCTCGCGGCGATCGTGCTGCCTGCGGTGTTCTGGATCCTCGGCCTCGCGCTTCCGTTCCTTCTGCGCCCCGAGCCCAAGCGCCTCGAGGGCGTGATCGCCGTGCTCGACGTCGACGGGCGCATCGGCGCCGCTGTGCAGCGCGAATTCGACGTCGAGCGGCTGCGGCTCGAACGCGAGCGGCGTGCGGCGCAGGCGCGGCGGCTGCTCGGCATGAACTTGCCCGGGCCGATGCGCGAGATGGTCGAGTCGCAGGCGCAGGGCGCGCTCGAGGCACCCCTGCCCGAGGTCCGCGTCGAGGTGAGCTCAGATCTCGGCGAGATGGAGTCGCTGCGCTCGCGTACGCGCGCCGGCGAGCTCTTGGCGTCGGTCCGCGTGGACGTCGCGGCGTTGTCGCTCGCCGAGGAGTCCAATGACTACGAGCTCTTCCTGCGCGAGGGACTGACTCGTCAGCAGGTCGATGATCTGCAAGGAGCTCTGTCGAGCGCGCTGGTTTACGCCCGAGCCGAGGCGCAGGAGATCGACGTCGAGCGCGCGCGCGCGACGCTCGCGAAGCCCTACGCTGCGGCGCTGACGCTGCGCGAAGACGGCAGTGACGTCGAAGAGAACCAGCTCGGGAAGATCTTCGTGCCGCTCGCCTTCATGATGCTTCTGTGGAGCAGCGTGTGGGTTACGGGCAACTACCTCCTGACCTCGACGGTGGAGGAGAAGTCCAATCGAGTGATCGAGGTGCTGCTCTCGGCGGTCAGTCCGCTCGAGCTGCTCACGGGCAAGGTCATCGGACAGTGCGCGGTCGGTGCGCTGATGATGTTGATGTACGGCGGCGTCGGTCTCACCGCGGCGTCGTCTCTCGGCTATGCGCACCTCGTGCCGCCCGACAAGCTCGCCTACGTCGCGATCTACTTCGTGATGGCGTTCTTGATGGTGGCCGCGACGATGGCGGCGATCGGTGCGGCGGTCAGCGAGCTGCGCGACGCGCAGACCTTGCTCGGGCCGGTGACGATCCTGTTCATGTTGCCGCTCTTCACTTGGTTCTTCGTCACAGAGAATCCGAGCAGCACGTTCGCGCGCGTGATTTCCTACATCCCGCCGATGACGCCCTTCGCGATGGTCCTGCGCGTGACTTCCGTCGAGTCCGTGCCCGGCTGGGAGATCGCGCTCACGACGCTCGTAGGCTTCGGTGGAGTGGTGGGAATGGTGTGGGCCGCCGCGCGCATCTTCCGCGTCGGCATCCTCATCACGGGCAAGCCCGCGACGCCCGCCGAGCTCTGGAAGTGGGTGCGGCGCCCTTAGGCCCGCGCAACTCCTTCGCTTGCGCACAACAGCGTAGGTTTTTTCCGTTTCAGCGTTGAAGCGCCGTTGCGCGGCGCGTCGATAGCGTGCCTGTCATGGAGAAGCGCGCGCTGCTCGAGGCCTTCGGCGATCGCATCTCGCTACCGTCGCTGCCCGAGGTCGTGCTGCGCATCACTGCCGCGATCGACGACCCTGCGATCGGAGTGGCCGAGATGGGCCGCATCGCCTCGGAGGATCCGGCGGTGACGGCGCGCGTGCTGCGGCTCGCGAACTCTGGCTTCTATGGCCTGAGCGAGCCTGTGACGAGCGCGGAACGCGCGGTCACGGTGATCGGCGCACGCGCGCTGCGCAACGTGGCGATGCAGTGCTCGATTGTGCGCCACTACGAGCATCTGCGCGCGATCCCAGACTTCGACCTCGATGAACTCTGGAGGCACCTGACGCTCACCGCGCAGCTCGCGCAGTCGATCGCGCAGGCCGCGCACCCGCGGACGCGGCTCAATGCCGACGACCTGTACGCCTGCGGGCTGCTCCACGACGTCGGGAAGGTCGTGATCCTCGACAGCCGCACCGACGAGTACTTGGAGTGCATTCGCATCGCGCGTCGCACGGCTGCGCAGCTCCACGATGCCGAGCGGCGAGTCTTCGGCTTCTCCCACGTCGAGGTCGGAGCCATGCTCGCCGTGCAGTGGCAACTCCCGGAGAAGGTCGCGCAGGCAATCGAGTTCCACCACGGGCCGACCCACGCCATCCACGAGTACCCGCACGTCGGGGTGATCGCGCTCGCGGATCAGCTCGCCTACCGCGCGGGGAGCGAGACCTTCGATTCGGCGGTGCTCAAGCTCAGCCGCGTGGCCGAGCGTTGCCTCGGGATCGGCCCGCAGGCCTTCGCGGCGCTCGCGGAGCGGGTCCGCGGCGCCGATGTCGAGGCCCTCGGGTAGGAGTTTCCAGTTTCGGAAATGTGGCTCAAGAACGTCGGGCCGCAGTCCGATACCCCTAGCCAGTCCGGCCCCGGGCGGGGCATGACTTCGCACCTAGGCACCGCTACCCTTCCCTCCCGCGGGCCGCGACCCCACCCCCGCACCTCGCACCCAGAAAGCGCAGCAGTAGGCCGATGAGCTTCCAGACCGGTGGCAGCTTTCGCGGATCGGCGAAAGACCTCTTCAGCCCCGCGCAGATCCAGCACCTGATGCGGGTCGAGTTCGATCGTGCCCAGCGCTACAACTACCCGCTGGTGCTGCTCGTGATCGGCGTCGATCGTCTTGCGCAGCTGCAGGACCTGTACGGCGCCGACGTCAAGGACGAGATCCAGGGCGGCGTGGCGGGTGTCCTGCGCGGCACCACGCGCGCGTCCGACTCGCTCGGCTACCTCGTGGACGACCGCATGGTGGTCCTCGTTCCGCACACGCCCGATCGCGGCGCCGAAGTCTTGGCCCGGCGCGTCCTCGAGGCGGTTCGCAACCTGCGCTTTGAGTGCGATGGCCGTGTGACGCGCGTGACCGTGTCCATCGGGGGCGCCTACAACAACCGCAAGGGCGAGCTGTCCTTCGCGACGATGCTCGAGGTCGCCGAAGAAGGGCTGCGCGTCGCGCGCGAGGGCGGTGGCAACCGCTACGTGCACAGCGATCTCTACGAGTTCTTCGAGCGCAAGCGTGCGAAGGAAGCCGCGCGCATTCCCGCTCCGCTGCCCGCGACCGCCGTGCAGATCCCCGATGCCGCCCTCGACGCGCTCGGTCAGCGCATCCGCGAGATGTTCGGGCTGGGCGACGGCGATCAAGACCTGCTCGCGCGCATCCAGCGCGAAGTGGTGGCGAGCGCGCTGCGCGAGGTGCAGGAGCAGGTACGCCGGGCGCTGCCCGACGAGACCCGCGAGCAGTCGGAGCGCATCGAGATCCTCGAACGGCGCATCGCCAAGCTCTCCGAGTCCCTCGGGATGACCGAGTCGGAGCTCCAGAAGGTGCTCGCTCAGCGCAGCGTCGACGGCGGCGTGGCCTCGGTCTACAAGAACGTTCAAGGACTCTCCGCGAGCGCCGCGCAGGCCGAGCTCAAGAAGACCTTGATGTCCAAGATCTTCGAAGCCAACGTGGAGCTGCGGCGTCAGATCGACGCGTCTCCCGAAGCGCGCTCCTAGGGGTTCCCCAAGGGCGCTCGGCCCAACTTTCGTTTCCCAAGGTCCCACACTCGCCATCCCCATGCCTGCCCTCAAGCCCCCCGCGAAGCCGCAAGGCGTCCTCTACATCGGCATCGACCTCGGCACGTCTCGCACGTCCGTGTCGGCGTCGAACGGTGTGCGCGAGACGGTCGCGTCGTACGTGGGCTATCCCAAGGACGTCGTGTCGCGCAAGTTGCTCCAGAAGGACGTCCTGTTCGGCGACGAAGCGCTCGAGAAGCGCCTGAGCCTCGACTTCTACCGTCCGCTCGGTCACGGCGTGATCAAGTCGGGCGAGAACAGCGAGAAGAACCTCAAGGCTGCCGCGGATCTCGTCGGAGAGATCGTGCGGCGAGCTCGGCCGCGCGCGGACGAGCTCGTGTACGCAGTGATCGGTGCGCCCGCGCAGGCGCAGATCCACAGCAAGAAGGCGATCCTCGACGCCGCGCGCGAGCACGTCCACAGCGCGATGCTGTGCTCGGAGCCGTTCTCCGTGGCGTACGGCCTCGACATGCTCGACGACACGCTCGTGATCGACATCGGTGCGGGCACGACGGACTTCTGCCGCATGCACGGCACGATGCCCGAGGATTCCGATCAGGTGACGAACACCTTCGCAGGCGACTACGTCGACGAACAGCTCGCCAAGCTCGTGCGCGAGAAGTACCCGGAGGCCCAGTTCACGATCCAGATGATCAAGCAGATCAAGGAGAAGCACTCCAGCGTCGCCGATCAGTTGCTGCCGATCGTGGTCAGCCTGCCCGTGAAGGGCAAGCCGACGCAGTTTGACATCACGGATCAGGTTCGCGCCGCGTGCCGTTCGATCGTGCCGCCGATGGTCGATGCGTTGACCGAGCTGATTGGCAACTTCGATCCCGAGTTCCAAGATCGGCTGAAGAACCGCGTGCTGCTCGGTGGCGGCGGCAGCATGATCAAGGGGCTCGACGTCGAGCTCGAGCGTCAAATGCACGAGCGACTCGGCAGCGGCAAGGTGATCCGCGTCGAGGAGCCGATCTACGGCGGCGCCAACGGCGCGCTCAAGATCGCCCACGACATGCCCGCGGAGTTCTGGGAGCAGCTGCGCTAGCTCTGGCTCCGTCTTCGGTTCTTGTTGCGCGCGTCGTCCGGGCTGCTGCCTGGGCGACGCGCGCGCTACTCTGAGGAGCATGTGGCTCGCTGTGTTGCTCTCGCTGGCCCCGCTCGCTCCTGCGCCTCAAGCTCCCGAGCGAAGCAAGGATCGCTGCCCTTACTGCCGCGATGAAGCCGGGCTGATGGCCGCGGCTGGCGTCGTGTCGCACAGGGCGGGCTCGATCGCGGATCGAACGGGCGAAGAGCTCGCGGCGAAGCTGCCCGCAGCGCGCTGGCTCTTCGTCGAGACGGCGCACCTGCGGTGGGCGAGCGCACTCGGGGAGTCTGCGATCGACGCGCGCGATCGCGAGCGAGTCGAGGCCGAGCTCACACGACTGCGCGCCGCGCTGCCGGATGTCCCGACGAAGCCGCGCAAGCTCGATCCGTGGCTGCGACTCCACCTGCAGGCGATGAAAGGGGAGGAGTTCTACGGGCGCTTCCAGAAGCTCCTCCGCGTGAAGGACGCCGATTTCCCTCTCGAGCGGCGGCTCGACCGGCCCTACATGGGCGCGGGCCCATTCCTCGGTGAGAAAGACAAGTTCGAGGTCGTGCTGCACGTCTCGCGCGAGAATCATCGGCGCTTCACGGAGTCCTTCAGCGGCGTCGCGGTCAACGACTCGTTCCGCTGGCACTTTCCCGGCCTGCACAAGCTCTTGGTGTCGGTGCCCGTCGAGGACGCGGACCTGAAGGACGATCGCGGTCTGTGGCCGCACGTGGCGCACAACCTGTCGCACGCGTTCCTGTGCGCGTACAAGCACTTCTCCTACGATCCGCCGGTGTGGCTCGATGAAGGGCTCGCGCAGGCTCTCGAAAAGGAAATCGATCCGAAGTCGCGCACCACCGAGGGTGAGGAGGGTTCGCTCCGGGACACCAAGGCTCCCGCGGATTTCGCGGCCGCAGCGACGAAGCTCGTCGCGAGCGACAAGGCGCCGCGCCTCTCGGTGTTGATGGGCGCGAAGGACTACTCGGAGCTCGGCACCGACGGCTCGGTCGTCGCATGGTCGATCACGCGCTTTCTCCTCGACGCGCATGGTGAGACCTTCGCGCGCTTTCTCGCAGGCGTGAAGGGGCAGCTCGACTCCGCCGGGAATCCCAGCGGCGAGGATCTGCCCAACCTCCAGCGCAGCCTGCTGCGCGAGCTGTGGGGGTGGAGCCCGCTCGATCTCGACGAAGCGTGGCGCGCATGGGTTCGTGCGGGCGGTCACGCCCAGAAGGAGTGAGCGCGCGTGGGTACCACCAAGCTGAGATTCCCCGAGACGCTCGTCCTCACGCTGGCGCTCATCGTGTGCGCGCAGCTCGCCACGTACGTCCTGCCCAGTGGGGAGTTCGAGCGCGTCGTCGTCGATGGCCGTGCGCGTGTCGTGCCGGGAACCTTCCGCATGCTCGAGTCCGAGCCGCTGCCATGGCATGCAGCTCTGACGCGCATTCCGCTCGGCATGGAGCGCGCCGCCGAGGTGATCTTCTTCGTGTTGATCTGCGGCGGAGTCGTGGGGGTCTTGAAGGCCAGCGGCGCCGTGGATGCGCTCCTCGCGCGCGTGCTCGCTCGGCTCGGCGCTCGCCCCGTGCTCCTGATCGCGGGCATGACTGCGGTTCTCTCCCTCGGGGCCGCCACGATCGGAATGGCCGAGGAATACGTGCCCTTCGTGCCGATTCTCGCCGCGGCCTGCGCGGCGCTGGGATTCGATGCGATCGTCGCCGTGGGGATCGTGTACGTCGCGGCGGGCATCGGATATGCCGCCGCTCCGCACAACCCGTTCACCGTGCTCATCGCGCAGCGCATCGCGGGGCTCGAACCCAACTCCGGCGCCGGATTTCGCTGGATCCTGTGGGGCATCGCTCTCAGCGTGGGGATCCTCTACCTCGTGCGCTACGCCATGAAAGTGCGGCGCGATCGGGGTGCGAGCTACATGGCGGGCATCGAGCCGTGGAGTCCACCGAGCGGCGTGGCTCCGACTCTGCGGGCGGGGCAGGCGGCGCTGCTGCTGTCGCTGGGTGTCGTCATCGCTCTGTTCGTCTGGGGTTGTGCCGTCCACGCGTGGGGGCTGGTCGAGCTCTCGGCGCTGTTTCTAGCCCTCGCGCTCGCGGCGGTTCCGCTCTGCAAGATGACCCCCAACCACGCGGCGCGCGAGTTCAGCCGAGGCGCGGCCGAGATGACGAACACGGCGCTCTTGATCGGGTTCGCGAAGTCGATTCAGGTCCTTCTCGAAGAAGGTCATGTGATCGACGCCGTCGTGCAAGCGCTCGCCGCGCCGCTCG
>JBIKYW010000517.1:0-2931 GCA_044355055.1 Planctomycetota bacterium
CAGCGTGATCTCGGGCTTCACGCGCTCGGCGAGGTAGGCGAGGTCGGCCTTGACGTTGTCGATCGAGTGCGCGAACACGCGGCTGTTCGAGCGCACGCCGGAGTTGCAGAACGCGCAGGTGAACGGACACCCGCGCGAGATCTGCATCATCGGGAAGTAGCCGGTCTTCAGGTACGGGTCCATCAGACCCGCGAGGTACGGACTCGGGATCTCGTCGAGGTCGCGGATGCGCTCGACCTCGCCTCCGCGGTGGAACTCGTGGCGCACGTGGTCGAACCAGTCGACGCCGGGGATCACGCCTTCGCGCAGCGACTCGAGCCGCCCCTTCGACTCCACGAGCCGCTCGAGCAGATTCAGGAACGCGCGCTCGCCCTCGTAGGTCGGCCCGTCGATGTACGCGTCGACGCTGCGCAGTCCCGCGAGGAACTCGCCGCGCACGCTGTCGACGAGCGGATAGTTGGGGCCACCCATGACCACGACCGTGCGGGGATCGCGCGCCTTCGCGTACTGAGCGAAGTGGTGCGACAGCTCCTCGTTCCAGGCGTAGTTCGAGAGCCCCAGCAGATCCGGCGCGCACAGATCGAGCGCGCGCTTCAGGTCTTGAGGCTCACGGAAGATGGAGATCTCGAGCTCCGCGCGGCCTGCGAGTTTCGCCTGCGCAAAGGTGGCGAGGTTCGCGATGCCCAGCGGGTACACATCCGAGCTCAGCGTGAGCAAGTTGTGTCCGAGGTCGGCGAGGTAGAGCCGGAGTCGCATGGGGGAGCCCCGAGGATACGGGAAGGCGGGGAGCCCCTCTTTTCGAGCGCCGAGGGCGCCTCGGTGGAGCGCAAAGGACCCACCGAGGCTCCTATTCACAAATGTTTACCAGTCAACAGCTTACGCCGGATGTGCTGGCTCGGCTGCGGCCGCCTGCGCCCTAGCGCGCGGCCGCGACGTACCACGGAATCGTCTCGGCGAGACCCTGCGCGAGCGTGCGACGGGGCCGCCAATCGAGCCATGCGCGAGCCTTGGCGCAGTCCAAATACTGACGCGGAATCTCGTGGCTCGCCTCGTTCAGGATCACCGGCTCGAGGTTGCTGCGCCCCATGGACTGTCGCAGCAGCGCGACGATCTCGAGCACCGACTTCGGCTCCTCGGTGCCGAAGTTGAAGGCCTCCCCGTGGAAGCGCGGCTCGCCCAAACGCTCCGCCAGCGCGAGGTACGCCTCGACCGCGTCGCGCACGTAGAAGTAGTCGCGCACGAACGAGCCGTCCGAGCGCACGACCGGCCGCTCTCCGCGCGCGAGGCTGCGGATCGTGCCGGGGATCAGGCGGTTCCAGTTGAGGTCACCGGGGC
This sequence comes from Planctomycetota bacterium, assembly GCA_044355055.1. Taxonomy (GTDB): domain Bacteria; phylum Planctomycetota; class UBA1135; order UBA1135; genus F1-120-MAGs118. Next base: position 1,336 of record JBIKYW010000517.1, read on the forward strand.
CGTACAGGTTGCCGCAGCGCGTGATCGCCACAGGCAGACGGTAGGTGTGGAAGTAGCTCGCGCAGAGCAGGTCCGCGCAGGACTTCGAGACGTCGTACGGGAAGCGCCCGACGAGCGGCGCATCCTCTTGGTACGGGAGCTTGTCGTGGGAGCCGTAGGCCTTGTCGCTCGACGCGACCAGCACGCGCTTCACGAGCCGCGGCAGCTGGCGACAGGCCTCCAAGAGCACCCACGTGCCCTTGATGTTGGCTTCGAACGTCGAAAGCGGCGAGCGACTCGCCGTTCCGACGATCGTCTGGGCGCCGAGGTGAAAGACCGTGTTCACTTCGTACTCGTTGAGCGCGCGCAGGACTGTCTCGTAGTCCTCGAGCTCGCCGCGCACGATGTTGCAGCGGTCCGCGAGATCCGTGCCGAGCAGCCGCGACTGCGGCACCCAGTCCCGCACGAGGCACGTCACCGACGCGCCGCGCGCCACGAGCTCGTCGCACAGCGCGCTGCCGAGCAGCCCGCTCGCGCCCGTCACGAAGACGCTGGTCGACTTCCAGTGACTCACTTCCACACCTTCCACGGCGCGTCGCCCTTGGCCCACAGCTCGTTCAGCGTGAGCGCTTCCTTGTACGTGTCCATCGAGAACCAGAAGCCGTCGTGCTGGTACAGCGCGAGCTCGCGGTCCTTGCTCATCGAATCGAGCGGTCCCGTCTCCAGAATGCACTCGGGGTCGAGATAGTCGAACACGCCGCGCTCCATCACGAAGAAGCCGCCGCTCGTGAGCGAGTTCATCATCGGCTTCTCTTGGAAGTGCGTGACGATGCCGCGCTCGTCCACCGAGACTTCGCCGTAGCGCGAGCGCGGGTGGAAGCCCGTCAACGTCGCGAGCTTGCCCATCTTCTTGTGGTGCGCGACGAGCTTGTCGAGATGGATGTCCGACAGACCGTCGCAGTAGTTGAAGAGGAACGTCTTCGAGTCGATGTACTCGCGCGCCCGGAAGAGCCGCCCGCCGGTCTGCGTCTTCGCGCCCGTCTCGACGAACGTGATCTCCCAGTCCTCGATGTCACCATCCTCGGTGTGCAGCACCTTCTTGCCCGACTTGAGGCCGAGCGTGAAGTCCGAGTCGTGCCACTGGTAGTTGAGGAAGTAGTCCTTGATCTGCTCGCCCTTGTAGCCGAGGCACAGGACGAACCGCCGATAGCCCCAGCGGTAGTAGATCCGCATCAGGTGCCACAGGATCGGGCGGCCGCCGACCTCGACGAGCGCCTTGGGCTTGAACTCCGTCTCCTCGCGCAGGCGCGTGCCTTCGCCGCCGCAGAGGATGACGACCTGTTCCTTCTTCCACTTCATGGGCTGGGCTCGGGGGGCGTGGGGAGCTGCGTCCCAAGGCTACGAAGCCCGCGGACGGGTTCCTACCCATCGGGGCGAGCCCCCGACGGTCTTGAGTTCCCGCGCGCCACCCCCGTGCCCCCCCCCGCGCGCGCCCCAGCGGCGGAGGTTCTCAGCGGTCCTCGACCATGACGCCCGCTCCGCGGCGGTCGGGCGCCGCCGGTCGGCGCAGGCGATGGAACTCGAAGGCCGCGATCTCGCGCGAGCCGTGGCCCACAC
>JBIKYW010000083.1:0-9734 GCA_044355055.1 Planctomycetota bacterium
GACATCAACGAGCTCGACCAGATGCGCTCGCCGCTGTAGAGGTCAAAGCAGCCGACGTGCAGGTCGACGCGCCCTTGCATGCGGTAGTAGGGCACGATGACGCGCGAGCCCGCGATCACAGGCGGTGCCGCCACGCTGAGGAGGTGCTCCAGAGGTCCGCTGGTTCCATCCCATTCCAGCGGCGGTCGGTGATTCCACAGCTCGCGCCCCGTCTCGACGTCGAAGGCGTACAGACGCCGTTCGGGGATCACATTCGTGATCTCGTAGTTTTGGTACTGCTCGTTGTAGACGTTGCTGTAGGGGATCTGGAGCGCCGCGACCGCGACGCTCTCGGACGCGGCGGGACGCACGATCAGGGAGCGCCGATGCAGGTTCTCGAAGAACTCGCGCCGCAGGAGCGGGCGCGAGCCGTTGGGGCGGTACTGGCCGCGATCGACCTGGCCCCAGCCCTCGGGTTCGCCGCTCTCCCAGCGCTTCTCGCCGCTCCATGCATCGAATGCGAAGAGCCGCAGCGTGTCGGTGACGAGCACCGTGTCCGAGGCCATCGCGGGGAACAAGCAGTTTCCGCCGCCGTTGGAAAACGGCGTCACAGCATCGCTGCGACCGAACACCGCGGTCCACGTGACCGACTCGCCGCTGGGGAGCGCGGCGTCCCCGTCGAATCGCTGCGCAGCGCGGGCCGCGAGCGCCTGCTCGCTGCGTCGTTGCTGCTGGCGCGCTCGGGCCTGATCGTTTTCAGGGCCGAAGGCCTGCGCGCGCCTCCACGAGGACTCTGCGGTAGCGCACTCGCCGAGCTCGAACTCCAGATCGCCGAGCGACCACCACGCGTCGGCGGCCGCGGGCGTCAGTGGATAGCGCCGCGCGACCTCGAGCAGGGCGCGGGGGTCGCGCGCGCGGCGCGCCGCTTCGAGCGCCTCGCGCGCCTCTTCGCCGTAGCGCGTCGCGTAGAGAGCCTGCGCGTCCTCCGGCAGCTCCGCGAGTCGCTCCCGCGCCCACGTGGCAGCGCCCAAACGCGCAAGATCATCGGTGTCGTGCTCGATCTCGGGAGGCAGCAGCACCTCGCCGCGGTGCTGCGTCATCAGCTCCTGCAGCAGGGTGAACGCCTCACTCCAGCGGCGAGCTTCGATCTGGATTAGGGCGCGCTCTGCGAGCGCGCGCGCCTCGCGCGTCTGCGGGATCGCAAAACCGCGCGAGACGACCTCGCGCTCTTCGTCCTGAGCGACCGCGACCGACCCGAGCGCACCCGCGGCGAGCACGACGGCACCGACGGCGCGGGTCAGCGCGCTCCATCTCATCGCAGCTCGGTAGAACGGGGCGTTCATCGGCTTTACACCAGCTCGAAGCGCTTGCGGAGGATCCACTCGATGCTGAGCACCACGAGCGCTGCGAGCAGCGTCGGCCAGCGGTCCCAGATGTCGTCGAGGCGCGCAGAGATCGGATCCGCGCGGGACTCGTTGCCCGGCAGCTCGGCGAGGAGCTCGTCCATGCGCTTGGGATCGACGGCCTTGCCGCGCGAGAGTGTGCTCAGCGCGGCCAGTTCTTGGGGCGAAGGAGCGGGATCACGGTTCTCCAAGCTCGGCAGCACGACCTCGAACTCAGTCGAAGCCACGCGCTCGCTCTCCGCTTCGATCCAGACTCGATACAGACCCGTGCGCGCGGGTTCGAGCGAGCCGCGATACACACCGGGCCGTCCTTCGCTCGAAGTCAGGGTCAGCTCCGTCGTCGAGCCTTCCGGCGTGCTCCAATGCACGACTTGCGTGGGCTCGCTGCTCGGCCTGTAGTCGCTGTCGAGCACACGTGCCTCGACAGCGACGCGCTCGCCCAAGTCGTACTGCGTGCGCGCGAGTTCGAGGCGGTAGCGCCGGTCGCCGCTCTTCATGCGCCCGAGTGCGAGCCAGCGAATCGCGTTGCGCCAGAAGCGCTGGTGGTAGCGTGGACCGAAGTGGTAGAGGAAGCGCCACGTCTCGTCGACCGCGAGGAACAGCGTGCGGCCCGAGGGGTAATAGCCCGCGACGGCGAGCGGGTGATTGCCGTACGCGTTCGCGTCGAAGGGATGGCGCAGGAGCACCTGACTGCCCGGCTTGGCGCGGTGTACCGGCACGTAGAAGTACATGCCCTGCAGGCCGCTCTCTTCTTCCCACAGCTCGCGGTTCGTCTCGAGCTCCGGGTGCAGGCGCACGATCTCGTGCGGATTGAGGCTGTCTTCGAGGCGCGGATGGAACTCCCGCGTGAGGTCGCCCGCGCCAGTGCGCAGCTCCGCATCGTCGAAGATCACGGGGAAGAGCTGGGCGAGCGGCGTGTCGAGGTACGCCTTCGGCAGGTCGTACTCGCCGGCGAGGAAGCACAGGCCTCCACCTCGCTCGACGAACTCCACCAACGCCTTCATGAAGTCATCGCAGCGCCGCGGATCCGGCGAGATCGCGAACGGATTGACGTCGCCCAGAATCACGACGTCGTAGTTGTCGAGCAGCTCCTTGCGATCCGTGGGGACGGCGCGCAGGGGCTCGAGTCCCGCCGAGGACTCTTGCAGGAAGTCCGAGTTCGCCGAGAGCAGGAACGCGCGGAACTCAATGTTCTCGTCGGCGCGCTTGAGCATGTCGAGCGCGAGGCGCCGGTACTCCCAGCGCGGATAGCCTTCGACGTAGAGCACGCGCACCTTCTGCGGGCTCACGTGCACCGAAACCTCGAGTGCGTTGTCGTCGAGCAGCGTCTCGCCTTCGAGCGGCGCCACTTCGACACGGAAGAGGCGCTGTTGAGTGCGGCGATCCGCGGGTCCGGCGCGGGCCACGAGCGTCGCGCGCTCGCCGCTCTCTTGTAGCCCGACGTCCTGCGTCGTGAGCACACGACGCGCGACGTTGCTCTCCGGGTCGTACTCCTCGAGCTTGACGAGCGCGGTTCCCGCGCGCTCGACGCCGCGCGCGAGCACGCGCACGCTGATCTCGATCTCGTCGCCCTCGAGTGCGGTGGGCGGCGCCTCGACGAGCTCGATCACGAGGTTCTTCTCGGGACGCGTGTCACCGATCACCACGGTGTGAATCGGGATTCCCGCGGCGGCGGCGCTGCGCGCTGCCTCCTCGGCGGGCAGACCAGCGTTCTGCCGACCGTCTGATATCAAAACGATATCAGTCACGTGGCGCCCGCGGTGCAGCGCAAGGGCCTCGGCGAGCGCGTCGCCCGGCTGGGTGGTGGGACCGCGTCCCGCGAGCGGCGTGCTCCCGGTCCACGGCTCGAGGGCGCTCGAAAAGGTGTAGAGCCGCGCTTCGTAGTCGCCGCTCGCCAGACGCGGCGCGAGGGACTTCTCGAACACCGCCTGCGCGATCTGGGTGCGCGTCGCCTGCGCGGGCTCGACGATGCCGAGGCGGCCGAGGGCGGCGCGTTGGTCGGAATCTCCCGCATACGAGTCCCGCCGCTGCATGCTGGCCGAGTCGTCGACGAGCACGAGCACCTGCGCCTTTTGCACCTCTTCGCGCTTGGTGACCTTGACGGGCCGGAAGATCACGGCCATCAGGATCGCTAGCGCCAGGAAGCGCAGCGTCGCGAGCGTTGCGCGCGCGGTGGGCGAGAGTCGCTCCTTCCGATAGCCCAGCCACGAGACCAGTGCGAGAGCGGGCAGCACGACGAGTACGACGACCCACGTCTCGGGGAGGTCGAGCAGGCGCAACGACTCGCGCAGGTCGGTCGTCGCCTGCGTCATGGCGAACGTCAGCGGACTCACGGCGTGCTCCTCGATCGTCCGATCCACGCGGCCCACAGCGACTCGAGCACGAGGGCCACGAAGCATGCGATCGCGACGCCGCGCCAGAGTTCACCCTTCGGAGGCGGCGCCTCTTCTGGATTCTCCTCGCGCGCAGCGCTGCTCGTCGCCAGTTCGAGCGCCGGATGTACCCCGGTGAGCTCGACCGACGAAATGCGCGCGAGATCGCCCTCGCGCACGTCGAGTTGCACGGCGAACGGTTCGCTCGTACCGCCTTCGGCTTGAATGCGGTACACGCCCGCGCGCTCGGTCGCACCGAGCGCCGTCACACGACGCTTTGCGGCGCCGCTCGTTTGAGCCTGCGAGTCGATCGGTCGCCGGCCGCCCTCGGGCAGCACGAGTTCGACGCCTTGCCGGAACGCTTCGAGGTCGAGCGCGAGCGCGCCTCCGACGGGAACGTTGCGCGGCGGCAGGCTCGGGCGCGCGGCGTGACGCAGCCACTCGTGCACGAGCGGTACCAGCGTGCGGGGCGACTCGGGGAGCCGCGTCCACTCGGGATCGATCGAGGTGGTCCACAGGTAGACCTTGCCGCGGTCGTAGCTCTTCTCGACGAGCAGCGGACTCGTACCCTCGTCGTCGAGCCGCGCGAGGACGCGCGCACCGTCGTGCGGTCGCGCGACGACGAACTCGTAGATCGGAACCTCGGTGAGGAGCGGCCGCCAGCGCTCGTCGACGAAGAAGCGGAAGGCCGGATGTTCGAGTGCGAACTCGCGCACGCGGTGGTAGCCGTCGCGGCGCGCGATCGCGACGCGGCCTGCGAGCTCGGCTGGGGCGAGGCCGCTGCCATCGGGTCGGAAGAGGCGCTGGTTGAAGCTCGTGGCGTCGAGCTTCTTGCCCGCCGTCACGATCAGGGCGCCGCCCTCCGCGGTCCAGCGCTCGATGCGCTCGACCGAGTCCTGCGCGAGGCTGTCGACGTTGGCGAGTACGAGCACGTCGACCTGCGCGAGATCGAGCGAGGGGTCGCGCAGCTCATGCGGCTCGATGACCCGCGGCTCGAACGGTCGCGCCGCGCCGCCCGCGAGCACCTCATCCCCGCGCGGGGGATCGAGCACGGCCTGCAGGAAGCCCGTCTCGTCGTTTTCGATCTCCGCGCGCGGCTCGCCGTTGACGAGCAGCACGCGCACCGGCGGCGGCACGAGCACGACCTGCGCGCGAACGTCGTCCACCGCGAGTCGATCCGACTCGATGCGCGCGGTGAGGAGGTGCGCGCCCGGCGTCGCGAACACGACGGGGAACACGACCTTGCCCTCTCCGAGCGCGGGCACGTCGATGGGCCGGAAGGGCAGCTTCGTGGTTTCATCGATCACGAGCGACACGCGCACCCCGTTGCGTGCGACGGCGCCGAAGTTGCGCACGCTGACCGCGATGTCGCAGGGCGACTGCGCGCCGAGGATCTCCGAGATGGGCTCGATCGACGCGACCGAGAGGTTCGGCGGCACGTCTTCGCGCGGACCGAGGTCCTCGACGAGCACCTTGCAGCCGAGCTTGCGCAGCAGGTCGAGCTGCTCGCGCAGCGCCGCGCCCTCCGCGTTGGCATCGGAGCTCGCGAAGCTCGAGCGCTGGAGATCGGTGAGCAGTCGCACTTCGAGCGAGCTCGCCGACGAGCCGCGCGCGTCCTCTTCCGCGAGGCGCGCGACTTCGCCGAATGCCGCCGCGAGATCGAGCGACTCGTCCTGGGGTGCCTGCAGCGTCCCGAGGACGCTGAGTGCTTCGTCGGGCCGACGCCACGCGACGAGGCGTGGCCGCGCGCCCGCGACGATCACGCGCACGCGGTCGTCCCTGCCGGCGTCGAGCTCGAGCACGAGCTCGCGCGCCCGCTCGACGATGCGCTCGTACGAGCTCTTCACATCGGCGCGGTAGCCCGTCGAGGCCGACGCGTCGAGGATCAACGCCACGTCGCGGCGGCTCTGCGCCATCGCGGCGAGCGGCGAGCGGTCGCCGACGAAGGGCCGCGCGATCGCGAGCGCGAGCAGCGCGACGGCCGCCATCCGCAGCAGGAGCAGGATCAGGTTCTCGAGCTGCGCGCGCCGACGCGTCTTGCGATAGGCCGCGAGCACGAAGCGCATCGCAGCCCACGGCATCGGCTTGTAGCGCTGCCGGTTCAGCAGGTGGATCGCGAGCGGAACGAGCGCAAGCGCGGTTCCGGCGATGAGCGCGGGGTTGACGAAGCCGTCGAACATCGCGCGCTAGCGCCTCCCGCCGCGGGCTCGCGCACGGCGGTGCGCGAGGTAGGTGGTCAGCGCCGCTTCCAAGCTGCGCGACGTGTCGAGCTGCACGTAGTCGATGCCCATCGAGGCCGCGTGGCGCGCGAGCTCTCGGTTGTGCGCCGTGATCTCTTCGACGTACGCCTGCCGCATCGCCTTCGGATCGACCTTGAGCATGCCCGCGCCCTCAAGCCCTTCGAGGCGCACGAGCTGCGCGATGTCGAAAGAAAGCTCGAGCGGATCGACGACTTGGAACAGGATCGGCTCGTGGCCGTCGTGCATCAGGCGCCGCAGCCCTTCGACGATCGTCGGCAGCTCGTCGAAGAAGTCCGAGTAGATCGCGACGATCCCGCGCTTGCGCAGGCGACCCGCGAACCACTTGAGCACGCTGCCGACGCCCGTTGGCCCGCTCGGGCTCGCGGCTTCGAGGGCGCTCCAGATCGCGTGCTTTTGCCGCTCGCCTGAGGCCGGCGGCACCTTGACGCGCTCCTTGTCGTCGAAGAGCACGAGTCCGCTCGTGTCGCGCTCGCCGATCACGAGGTGCGCGAGCGCCGCGGCACACCAGCGCGCGTAGTCGAACTTGTTCCAGTCGAGCGACCCGTAGGCCATGGACTCGCTCGCATCGACGAGCATGTGGCAGGCGAGCGTCGTCTCCTCGAACATCTCCTTCACGACGAGACGATCCGAGCGCGCGAACACCTTCCAGTCGAGGCGCCGCAGCTCGTCGCCCGCGACGTACTCGCGGTGCTGCGCGAACTCGGCCGAGCTGCCGCGCAGCGGAGAGCGGTGGTGGCCCGAGAGCGTGCCTTCGACGACGGTCCGCGCGACCAACTCGAGTCCTTCGAGTCGGTCGAGCACCGCCGGGTCGAGCCGCTTGTCGCCGCGCGCTTGCGCCATTTCGAGCTTACCGTGCGCTCTTCACGCCGGGCAGGCCTGCGCCGACGCCGCCGCTCGCGTCGATGTCCTTCAGCATGCGCTCGATCACCGCGTCGCTCGTCATGCCTTCTTGTTCGGCGGCGTAGCTCGTGATGATTCGGTGGCGCAGCACAGGCTTCGCGATCGCGCGGATGTCCTCGACGGCGACGTGGTCGCGTCCTTGCAGAGCTGCGTGCGCCTTGCCCGCGAGCACGAGGTACTGGCCCGCGCGCGGACCGGCGCCCCACGTGACCCACTCCTTCACGAAGGGGAGCGCCGAGTCCGACTTGACGCGCGTGCCGCGCGTGAGCGCGAGCGCATAGTCGAGCACGTGCTCTTCGATGTGCACCGCGCGCACAGCTTTTTGGATCTCCATCAGCTCCGCGGCGCCGAGCATCTTCTCCGGCTCCGCGCTCTCGCCGCCGGTGGTGCGGCGCAGGATCTCGCGCTCTTCTTCGAGCGTCGGGTAGTCGACCTTGATCATGAACATGAAGCGGTCGAGCTGCGCCTCGGGCAGCGGATACGTGCCTTCCTGTTCGATCGGGTTCTGCGTGGCGAGCACGAAGAAGGGCTGGGGCAGCGCGTGGCGGCGGCCGCCGACGGTGACCTGACCTTCCATCATCGACTCGAGCAGCGCGGCCTGCGTCTTCGGCGGCGTGCGGTTGATCTCGTCGGCGAGCACGACGTTGGCGAACACCGGGCCGGGCGCGAAGCGGAACACGCGCTCGTTGGTCGCGGCGTCGATGTGCAGGAGGTCGGTGCCCGTGATGTCGCCGGGCATGAGGTCGGGCGTGAACTGGATGCGGTTGAAGCCGAGGTCGAGCGTCTTGGCGAGGCTCGAGATCAAGAGCGTCTTGGCGAGGCCGGGCACGCCGACCAAGAGGCAGTGGCCGCGCGAGAGGATCGCGAGCAGGAGCTGATCGATCACCTCGTCCTGTCCGACGATGACGCGGTGGAGCTCTTGCTTCATGCGCGCGTGCGCGGTGCGCAGGCGCTCGATGGACGCTTGGGACATGGTCTTCCTGAGTGCGGTCTTGGGGCCGGGGTGCGTCGTCCGCGGGGCCGGAGCGAGCGCAAGGCCCTATCGTCGGCTCTGGCAGGGCCCCGCGCGAGGGTTCGTCGGCGCACTTTGCGGCCCTTTTGCGCGCGCGGGAACCGTCCCGACCGTCCCGGCGGGCTCCGGAAGGGCTTTCCGAGGTCCGCGAGGCCCGAGGGACCCTCTCCGAGTCCGCTAGCGCTCGTCGGGCCGCGGACCGAACACCCACAGGGTGGCCGTGCCGAGGACGCAGATCCACTCGCCCCTCGCGCGGACCGTGCCGCCGGCGGGCGGGAGACCTTGCAGCGGCGGCACCAGCGGCGCGTAGTCGAGCAGGTAGAGGTCGCGCGTGCGGTCGAGCAGATAGAGCCCGCGATCGGAGGCGAACAGGGCGCGCGTGGGGGACACGAGACCTTCGCCCGCGAAGCGCTCCTTCGGCCCGAGCGCCGGCGCGAGCGCCAACCCGCCGCTCACGGCGTCCCACGCGGCCGCCGCTCGCCCCGCGCCCACGCGCGAGAGCACGACCGCCCCCTTCGCGTCGCCGCCGAGCAAGACCTCGGCCTCGCCGTGCGCGCGCGGCGCCGCCACGAAGAGCCCCGTGCCCTCGCGCGCCGCGTCGGCCCGCAGCCAGTACAAGTGGTCCGAATCGGCCGGGGCCCAAGCTAGCGCGCCGCCGCCGACGCTCGGCCGCGCACCGGTCCACGCGCGCTGGGCGGGGTCGCGCCGCCGGTACTTGAGCGACCATGCCAAGCGGCCGTCGACGCGCTCGACCATCGCCCCAAAGCCCGTGTGCGTGCCCGCGAACAGTAGCTCCCCGCACTCGGCGAGCGCCTGACCCGACGCGGTCGGCATGTCGGCGTTGAAGAAGCGACCCGCGCTGCGCTGCAGCTCGCCGCCCTTGCCGAGGAAGGTGCGCCAGCGCAGCGCGCCGCTGCCTAGGTCGAAGCATGCGAGCCACGAGCGGATCTCCGACGCCGAGCGCGCCTGCGTCTCGTCCTCGACGTCACCGCGGCCGCCGCCGGTGAACTCGCGCACGAGCACGTAGGCCGCGCCGTCGCGCACGACGAGCCCCGGTTGGAACTCGCAGGCCTCCCAGTCGAGCGGCTCGCGGCCCGCGTCCTCGCCCGCGACGCACGAACCGCCGTGCCAGGCCCAGCGCAGCGCGAGCTCGGGCGGAGCCGCCGCGCCCTTGTTGTCGACGAACTCCACGCACGCGAGCACGTTGTCGTTCTCGTAGCTGCGCCGCCCGAGCGTGAGCACGACGGCGCGGCCGTCGCTCGCGGGTTCGAGCAGCCAGCCCGGCGGCTCGACGGGCCGCTCGGTCGAGCCAGGCTGAACGCCGAACGGCTCGAGCAGACGCAGCGGCGTCGTCACCGCGATGCGCGCGCTCTGCGCGAGGTCGACGAGCACGAGTCGGTCCAAGCGCTCGCTGCCGATCGAGAGCGAGCTCGGCAGGTGCACCACCGCGCGGTCGTTCTCCAAGAAGGCGATGCCCGGCCGCACGCCCAAGCCTGGATCGAGCGTCGCACGCGGCACGCGCTGTCCGAGCTCGTCGACCGCGATCGAGCCGCGGAACAAGAGCCCGCGCGCGTCGCTCCAAGTCTCTGCGCGCTCGGTGCCGCGCAGCGTGGCGAGCTCGTCGCGCGCCAGCGTTTCTCGCGCGGAGAGCGCGGCGAGCTCAAGTCCGCCACCGCGAGCGTGATCTCTCGCACGCGCGAGCCAAGCGAGCGCCTCGGCGGGGGACGCGCGCTCGAGCGCTTCGTCGGCGAGCGCGATCGCCGCGGCCGCCGCGGCGCGCGTCCACGGGGCGTTGCGTTCGATCTCG
>JBIKYW010000518.1:0-2927 GCA_044355055.1 Planctomycetota bacterium
CGCACCCAACGGCCGAGTCATCTACGGCCTAAAACGACATTGGCGCGACGGCACGTCGGCCGTCTCATTCGACCCACTCACCTTCATCGAGCGGCTCGCCGCGCTCGTTCCACCCCCGCGCGCCCACCAACTCGCCTACCACGGCGTGCTCGCGACGGCCTCCGCCTGGCGCGACCTCGTCGTGCCCAAGCGCGCGCGCCACTCCGCTGCGCACCCTCCCACCGCGAACCCCCGCGACACGCTCGGATCCGGCGCATCGCCCGCGCCCGGTGCTGCCACCCGCTCGCGCTCGTCGCGCTCAACCTGGGCGGAGCTACTGCGACGAGTCTTCGCCGTCGACGTCCTGACCTGCCCCCTCTGCGGCGGCCCTCGCCGCCTCATCGCACAGCTCACCGACCCGGTGGTCGTGCGCAAGATCCTTGGCAGCTCTCGGACTGCCCACCGAGCCTCCACGGCCCGCGCCGGCCCGCTCGCGCGAACAGCTCGACTTCGCCTGAGTCGCCCGCACCCTCACGCCGCCAAGCACGCTCCTCGCCCGCGACCCCGCGCGAGCGAGTAGGCCCACTCGTTCCCCAAGCGCCCGCTCCACGGCCCGAGCGCGCATTCCACGGCGAGCGCGTCGGCCCCCGGGGGCCGCTTGACGGATCGGCGCCCCGCGACGAACCGCCACCTCGCGGTCGATGACGACCGCCTCCGCGGAAGTCATCCGCTTGGAGTTCCTATCCGCCCCGCCCGACATGCACACGTGGGCACCACCATGAAGATGCTCGTGGAACTCGTCCTCGTTGTCATTGAACACGAACAACGTTCGCGCATGCCGCGGCGGGCGAATCATCCATTCGAAGTCGCCTTCCTGCCCCGCACCGACAAAGCGGCTCTTCAAGATCCGGATCACGAATTGCACTCCATCCGGTCAGGAATTTCGGGTCCACCGCCCTCGCGATCCGAGCACTGCGTTCACAGGCTGAACTGCAGAGGAAGGTCTGCATGAGTGAGATGGTTTCCGGCAGTTCCGCGCACAGGGGCCCAAGGACGCCCTGAGTCGTTGTCTCGTGCTAGAGTTGAAGGACTGTCAGGAGTGGAGTGCGGCAGCCTCAGGCCCTGCGATGGCCCGCATCCGACCCGTCAGCACCATGCGCCCGATTGCCCTCGCCCTCACTCTCGCCATGGCCACCGCCGTGCAAGCGACGGCGCAGACCGACGTACTTGGCACACTGCAGCACGGCGGCATGACACGCACGTACATCGTGCGCCTGCCGCCGGGGTTTGTGGCGGGGCAATCAAGGCCCCTCGTGCTCGCCCTGCACCCGGCCTTGTCCTCGGCCGCGAGCCTGAAGGCGACTTCGGGCTGGGACGCCGTGAGCGATGTGCACGGCTTCGTCGTCGTGTATCCCAACGGTGGCTTGCCCTCGGGCTCGAACGGCAACTTCGCTTGGAACAGCTGGGATTTCTCCGGCGCCGCTCCGGACGACATCTCGTTCCTCTCGGCGCTCATCGCGCGCATGAACGCGGACTACGGCATCGACACGTGCCGCACGTACATGACCGGGTTCTCGAGCGGCGCGATGATGACCAACAGCTTCGCCGCGGCGCATCCCGAGAAGCTCGTGGCCATCGCTCCGGTCTCGGGCGGGTGGATCACAGCTTACGGCGGCAGCGAGTCGCAGCTCGCCCCCAACCTGCCCGTGGCCGTGTGGACGTGGCGCGGAAGCAACGAGACCTTCTCGACAGGAGTCGGAACGAGCTCGCGCTCGCGCACGCAGCAGGACCAGGAGCAGCTCGCCTACTGGGTGAGTCACAATCACGCGACCCTGACCTCGACGCAGTCGGAGGTGCTGAACTACGGGGTGCCGCGCATCTACGCCACCAGCCGTTTCGACGGCGATGCACCGGTGTGGTTCACCGAAGTGCAGGGTACGGGCCACATCTACCAGCCGGGTGCTGCCGACCTGATCTGGACGCGCTTCTTCTCGCAGCTCAGCTCGCGCGCGCCGGGCTGCGATCCCTGCAACGCGACGGCCAACCCGTCGCTCCCAGATTGCGATCAGGATGGAGTCGGCGACGCCTGCGAGCTGGCGGCAGGGACGCAGTGGGACGTCAACGGCGACGGTACGCCGGACCAGTGCGCGAGCTGCCCGTCGATCGCGACGTACTGCTCGACTTCGACCACCTCGAACGGCTGCTCGCCGCAGATGTCGGCCGCGGGGAACCCGGGCGTCGGCGCGAGCTCGGGCTTCCTGCTCGCGGCGAGCGGCGTCGAGGGTCAACGACAGGGCCTGCTGTTCTATGGCCTGTTCGGCCCGAAGGCGGCGGCTTGGGCGCCGGGCAACACGAGCACCCTGTGCGTCCGCTCTCCGCTCCAGCGAACAGTCGTGGCCAGCTCCGGCGGTGCAGCGGGCACCTGCACGGGCGCGCTCACGCTCGACTTCCAGAGCTACCTTGCGGCGCACCCCACGGCGCTCGGCCAGCCCTTCCAGCCGGGCACGATCGTCAACGTGCAGGCTTGGTTCCGCGATCCCGCGGCACCGGGCACGACGAATCTCTCCAACGCGCTGCAGTTCAAGACGTGCCCGTAGGATCGCGAGCGACGCGCGGGCTTCAGCGGACGCTGAGGTGCACGCGAATGTCGTGCTGGGCGAGCTCCTCGAAGTAGCGCAGCGCGGGGACGCTGACTTTCCTCCTGCGGCGAGTGTTCGCCGTCGACGTCCTCACCTGCCCGCACTGCGGCGGCCCACGCCGCCTCATGGCGCAGCTCACAGACCCAGTCGTCGTGCGCGAGATTCTCGCGCATCTCGGACTGCCCACCGAGCCTCCACGGCCCGAGCCGGCGCGCTCACGCAAACAGTTCGACTTCGCCTGAGTCGCCCGCACCCTCACGCCGCCAAGCACGCTCCTCGCCCGCGACCCCGCGCGAGCGAGTAGGCCCG
>JBIKYW010000519.1:0-2922 GCA_044355055.1 Planctomycetota bacterium
CCGCGCCTGCGGCGGCCACGGGCCTCAGCTCATCGACGCACCAAGTCAACGTGCAGAACTGCGGCACGAACGTGGTGATGAGCTGGATTGCGGCGGTCGACACGGGCGGTGCAGGAATCGCGGGCTCCCGCGGTGTGTGGGATACGAGCCCTGCGACCGTGCCCTCGGGCGCCGCCAACATCTTGAGCAGTGCCACGAGCTTCACGCAGAACATCGGCTCGTCGAGCACCGCGCGCTATTTCCACCTGCGCTCGCTCGACAACGCCGGCAACTGGGGCGCGACGGCGCACTTCGGACCGATCTTCGCGAACGCCGCGACGGTCATCACGTACTGCGCGGGCAAGGTGAACTCGCTCGGCTGCGTGCCCGCGATCGGCACGAACTCGGTGCAGCCTTCGAAGAGCGCTGGAAACTTCACCGTCACCTGCACGAACACGCTCAATCAGAAGTTCGGCCTCCTCTTCTTCGGCGCCAGCGCGCTCGCGAACCCCTTCCAAGGCGGAACGCTGTGCGTCGGCTCGCCGACGATCCGCACCGTGAACCAGAACTCGGGCGGCAGCGCGACCGGCAACTCGTGCACGGGCGCCTACAGCTTCACCTTCACGACGGCCACGATGAACACCTACGGTCTCGACCCCGGCGAGACGGTCTACGCCCAGTGGTGGATGCGCGACCCCGCGAGCCCCTCGACCACGGGCCTCTCCAACGCCCTGCGTTTCACGGTCTGCCAGTAGCCCGCACAGCTCTCCCCGAGAGAAACGCGCCGCCACGTCCCCAACGGGCGTGGCGGCGCCGAGCTTCTCGTCGGCGGCCGGAAGGCCCACGTCCTTGCTCGCCATTCCTGTGGTGCGGCTCCGCGTGAGCCGTTTCAGCCGCGGGCTCTAGAGCGATTCGAGCTTCGACAGTGCGGCCGTGGCGAGTGGCTTGAGCTTGAGGCCCTTGCCGTTGGTGAGCACGACGACAGCGGCGGGCGGTGAAGTCGAGAAGACGACGTAGCTCGAGAAGCCGGGTGTCCCGCCGCTCTTGGAGTACACGGTGACGCCGTCGAGCTGCTCGACCGCTACTTGAAGGCCGAGTTGCGCGTTGGCGATCCCCATCGGGCGGCGCGGTTCGAGCACCTGCTGCCATGCTGCCTTCAACTCGGGCGAGCTCGCTTGGAACGAAGATTCGAGGAAGCTCAGCACGTCGAGCGCTGTCGCGCGCAGGGCGCCGCTGCCCGCGAGGGGCTCGCCGATTCGGATCGACGGAGCGGGCCGTCCATTCGCATAGCCCAGCGCGCAGCGGGGTTGCAGGGCATCGGACAGCGCGACGCGCGTGTCGGAGAGCTCGAGCGGCGTCAGGATCTTCTGAGAGACGAGCGACTCGAAGCTCGCGGCGCTCGCCTTCTTGCAGAGAATGTAGCCGAGTACGCCCGAGCCGAGGTTGGAGTACTGAGCTCTCGCTCCGGGCGCGAACTCCAGCGGACAACCGCCCGCCATGCAGGTGAACAGGTCCTGCTCCGAATAGTTCGCGCCGGGAGCCTGCGGGACGCCCGAGGAATATCCCGGGTCGTAGTCGGGCAGGCCGGAGTGGTGCGTCGCGAGATCGAGCAGCGTGATCGACTTGCCATCCTTCTTCGGCGCACCCTTCGGAAAGTACGCATCGATCGTCGCGTCGAGCGCGAGGTCGCCGCTGGCAAGCGCGAGCCCGAGCAGGACGCCGGTGTAGACCTTGGTCACAGAGCCGAGTTCGAAGATCGTGGTGCCATCCGGCTTCGCTCCGCCAACTTG
This sequence comes from Planctomycetota bacterium, assembly GCA_044355055.1. Taxonomy (GTDB): domain Bacteria; phylum Planctomycetota; class UBA1135; order UBA1135; genus F1-120-MAGs118. The sequence continues at coordinate 1,770 of JBIKYW010000519.1, forward strand.
GGTCACGCCGTAGCCGAAGACATGGCGCAGCTTCGGAGCCGCGACGCCGATCACCACGCACGTCCCCTTGCCCGGCGCTCCCGCGACGTCGAAGAGCGGAGCCACCTGCGGCGTGAGCCACGCGTCGAGCTTGCTTGCAGGGCTGGGCTTCTCCTCATTCTTCGCCTGCGGCTTTTCGGCGGCGAGGCGCGACGAGTCCAAGTTCATCGCTGCGGAGTGTGAGTGCCGTGGATCGGCCCGAAGCGTCCCGAGTGAGCCCACGAGCGCCGTAGTCACCAGAGCAAGGCGCAGAGACCTCGTGAAGTCGAGTGTGGGGCGTTGGCTCAGCACGGCGGATCGCCATGCTACGTCAGGCGTGACGCGTGGCGATCCACGAAGCCGGCGTACTCAAGCCGCACGGCGGAGCGTGACTTGCGCCGCAGCTACGGCCCCGACGTGGCCACGAGGCTTCAGCCGCGCTATTCGTGCTCTCCTTGGCGACTTCGAGGAGACTTCGACGCACATGGGCACTCACTTCAAGTTCAACGACACGATCAAGCTGCCGCGCGGGCGAATGCCGAAGACGCTCTGCGTCGGCGGGGAGTTCGCCTTCGAGCTCGACGGCGCGCGCATCTTCCACCTCGCGCCGACGCGCGCGTACTTGGTCGAGACGGTGGACGGCAAGTGGAACCACCTCGGCCAAGTCGAAGTGCTCCGCTTCACCGTGGACGCCGAGACGGACAAGACCATCGGCGTCTACCGCGTGAAAGCCCTGCATCCGCCCGAAATCCGCTCGCTCCTGAACAAGATCGACACCCCCGCCGGCCTCGGCCTCACCAGCGCATCCGACTGAGCGCGCGTGCGTGCGAACAGCCGTTGACGCGGCTCGCCGTACTCAGGTGGCTACTCGTCTTGCGCTGCGGACAGCCCCATCACATCCACGTGTCCCTTCCAAGCTCGGGAGCTGAGCGTGCGTGCAGCTGCGAAGGCGTCCGCGTGTCGCGCTTGGGCCGCGAGGAGAAAGAGCACCTGCGGTGTGCGAAAGGCTTCGATGAGCTCCGCGCCGATGCGCTCGCGGAGCTCTGCGGCCCTTCGAGCCGCGAAGGTGCGTCGCTTCTCGCGGCGAAAATGTTGGTAGATCAAGAGGGAGCCGCCTGACTTCCAGAGCGCGTCG
>JBIKYW010000520.1:0-2921 GCA_044355055.1 Planctomycetota bacterium
TCCTTGAAGCCGTCGTCGATCTGCGAAGGCAGGTTGGGCGGGAAGGAGTAGATCAGGTGCCAGATCGGGCTGCCGGTGAAGCCGACGACGACCGTGCGGCCGCTGCGCGCGAGTTGCGCCTTCACCGCGGCCGGTGCGGCGTCGAAGAACTTCCGCGCGGCCTTGCCCGTGTCGATCATCTCCTTCTGCGCTCGCTTGCGCACGCCCGCGGGATCGCCGTCGCCCCAGATCTCGGGCGGCAGGATCGAGCGGTGACGCTCGTCGATGCGGTCGGCGACCGCTTGTCCGACCAAGTGGTTCGAAATGGCGAAGCTCTGCACGCCGAGATCGGTGAGCAGCTCCCACTTCTTCTTGCAGTAGTCCTTTTCCTTCAGCGCGCGCTGCACCTCGAAGTGATCGCCCCAGCAGGCGAGCTCGAGGCCGTCGTAACCAAACGAGCGAGCCTTCTTGGCGAGGGTCTCGAGCGGTAGATCGGCCCACTGGCCGGTGAACAAACAGAGCGGACGCGGCATGGGTTGTTTCCTCGTGGAATGCGTGGGCGAAGCTATTGAATCTGCGACAGGCGGATGGCGTGGCGCTCGCGCGCGGCGAGCAGCGCGGCCTCGAGCACGCGCTGGGTCTGGTAGGCGTCGGCGAAGTCGGGCAACGGAACCTCCGGCGCGACTCCCGCGAGCGAACGCAGGATGTCGGCGGCCATGTTCGTGAAGCCGTGCTCGTAGCCGATCACGTGCGCGTCGGGCCACCACGCCGCGGCGTACGGGTGGTTGCCGCCCGAGGTGCACATCACGCGCTTCCAGCCGCCGGTGCGCTTGTCTCCACCGTCGCACAGCTCGAGCACGTTCATGTCCTCGAACCCAAAGCGCAGCGAGCCCTTCTCGCCGTTGAGCTCGATGCCGTTGTCGTTTTGGTGGCCGTGCGCGAGGCGCGTAGCCTCGAAGCTCGCGGTCGCGCCGCCGGAGAAGCTCGCGAGGAATGCGACGACGTCATCGACGTCGCTCTTGCCCTTCTTCCCCTTCTTGCCGGGCAACGGGCGCTCGTGGATGAACGTGCGCTCGATCGCGCCGTGCACCTCGCTCACCTCTTCACCGACGAGGAAGCGCGCCATGTCGACGATGTGGGCGTTGAGGTCGCCGTGCGCTCCGGAGCCCGCGACCTTGCGCTGGAAGCGCCACGAGAGCGGCGTGTCCGGCCCGCCCCAGTCCTGCAGGTAGCGCGCGCGAACGTGGTAGATGCGGCCGAGGCGACCTTCGCGCACGAGCTTGTACGCCAGCGCGACCGCGGGGCAGCGACGGTAGTTGAACCACACGAACGTGTGCACGCCCTTCTTCGCGGCCTTCTTCGCGGCGACAGCCATCGCGCGCGCGTCCGACAGCGTGCCCGCGAGCGGCTTCTCGCACGCGACGTGCTTGCCCGCTTCGAGCATCGCCAGCGACTGCTCCATGTGGACGTCGTTGGGCGTGCCGATGTCGACGAGCTCGACCGCGTCTTCGCGCGCGATGCGGCGCCAGTCCGTGGTCGAGTTGAGCCAGCCCCAGCGCCGCGCGAAGGGCGCCAGCCCCTCGGCATCGCGCGCGGCGATCGTGTGCAGGACCGGCTGCAGCTCCAGTTCGAAGAACTTCGCGACCTGCGACCAAGCGTTCGAGTGGGCGCGGCCCATGAAGCGCTGGCCGATGAGGGCGACCGGGAAGGGACGGGGCATCGTGGTGGGACCTCGGGGACGTGGGCAGGCGCCGCGAACGCGGACCTCAAGACACAAGAGTAACGAGGGAATGGCCGCTGCGTCAGCCCGCGGCGTTTGCGGGATCGCGCGCGCTGAGCGACGATGGTCCCATGTACGCCGCTCCACTCTTCGCGCTGCTCTGCGCGCTCGCCCCGCTCGTAGCGCAGGAGCGCCGCCCGCAGCCGCCTCCGGCCGCGCAGCCGATGCTCACGGCGCAGTACATCCAGTGCTCGCCGACCACGATCCGCTTGAGCAACGGCCAGCAGCTCGACTCGAAGAACCCGATCGCGGACGCGCTCTCGCGCTGCGGCCCGGGCAGCACCGTGTTGCTCGCCGATGGCAACTACCCTGCGTTCGGCATCGGCTTCGCGAAGAAGAGCGACTGGAACGCCCCGATCCGCGGCGGCACGCGCGTGCAGCCGATCGTCGTGCGCGCGCAGGGCAAGGGCGCGCGCGTCGTTCCGCGCACGAGCGGCGACACGATCGCGATCGCGCAGGAGCTCACCTGCGGCTGGATCACCTTCGAGGGCCTGACCATCGAGTGTGGCTACCGCGCGGGCGTCATGTTCTACAAGCTCGCGGACCAGCGTCGGCACGAGGGCTTCAAGTTCCTCGACTGCCACTTGGTCGGCGGCTTCGACCACGCGAAGGGCGAGGGCGCGAACTCCAAGTGGGGCGTGTGGGGCAACTGCCTCGCTGATTTCGAGTTCCGCGGCGTGCGCGGTCGCGCGAGCGTCCGCGACATCCGCCACGAGCACGGCTTCTACCTCCAGAACTTGGTCGGCGACGTGACTATCGAGAACGTCGATGGCGCGCGGCTCGGCCGCACGTTCCTGCAGGTGGTCGCGCGCCCCGACTGGGGTCCGCCGGGCACCGGCACCCTGCTCGTGCGCAACTGCTCCGTCGAGGATCCCTGCATCGCGCGCGGGGACGACTACAAGGGCGGAAGCGCCTTCACGCTCGCCGGTCGCCACACCGGCAAGGCGATCTTCGAAAACAACCGCTATCGCTCGGGCTTCAATTCCGCACTCACGAAGCTGACCCGCGAGGGTGTCCCCTTCGGCACCGCCGCCTTCGTCGCTTGGGACGCGGGCGGCGAGCCGAACGGCACGCTGATCCTGCGCAACAACGACTTCCAAATCGCGCCGGGCTGCGGCGATCGCCCCCTCGTCGCGATCGGGGGGTGCCGCGACGAGGGGGC
>JBIKYW010000084.1:0-9698 GCA_044355055.1 Planctomycetota bacterium
GATAGGTAGTGGAATGCACCCTCCTTCATGGCCTCGACCGCACCATCGATGCTCGCGTGGGCTGTGATCATCACGACGGGCAGTCGGGGCGCGCTCTTCAGCAGCGCGCGCAGGACTTCGAGCCCCGTGCGATCCGGCAGACGATGGTCGAGCAAGACGACGTCGGGCAGCTCGCGGCCGGCTTGCTCGATCGCCTCGGCGCCTGAGGCGGCCTCGTCGACTTGATAGCCCGCGCGCTCCAGAGCCTGTCGCAGGCTCCAGCGCACCATGCGTTCGTCGTCGACGACGAGGATGCGGGAGGTCATGGCTTTCATGGCGGCGTCGGTGGGAGGAAGTTCGCGGTGGGCGGGGATCTTTCCCCGCTAGGCCCGCCGGAACTCTTCCGGAGCGCACGCAGGGATCGCCCATGCACAAGCTATGCCCGTCCTCGTCGCCTACGCCCTACGCACCCCTGCCCATCCGCGGCCTTCCAGAGGGCGCATAGGATCCGAGCATGCCCGCGCCGCAGAGCGACAACGTGCCGCGGTCCGTTCCGAGTCGCGCGGAGCTGCTCGCGCTCGATCAGGCCCTGCGTGCGTGTACCGACGTCGAGCATTCCGACCGCGTCTTGTTCGATGTGGGCGCTCGCGCGGGCCGCGAGCTCGCCAGCGCGGCGACGACGGATCGACCGCTCGAAGAGCGCCTCCGCGCCGCGCTCGCGACACTCGAGCTCCTCGGCTACGGGAGCGCGGGCTTGCTCTCCTTCGCCTGCGACCTTCCGTCGGGCGAGCTTCACTTGGCGGGCGAGATCCGCGACTCTCTGGAGACCGCGCTCGGACACGCCTCGGGCCGAGCGCCTAGCCACGTCGCGAGCGGCTTCACGTCGGGTCTGCTCGGCGCGCTTGCGAGCACCTTGTCTGGACTTGACCTCGCCTGCACGCCGATCCGTTGCCCATCCGACTCGGAGGCGAGTCCTGGCCACTTTGAGATCCGACCGTCGCACCGCTTCGGAGAGCTGTCGGGCCCGCGTCATGTCCCGCCCGGCAGCCCGCGCTTCTTCCTTGGCGCCGTCGGATTTTCTCTCGGCGGAAGCGAGGTTTCGCTCGACGACATGCTCGAGTCCACGGATAGCGCCGTGATCCTGATCGACAACGACGATGTCGTGCGCTACTGGAATCGCGGAGCCGAACGCATCTTTCAGTTCCAGCCGAGCGAGGTCGTCGGTCGCCGCATCGGCCGCATCGTACCCGCGGACGTGCTGGCTTCTGGCGAACTCGATGAGATGCGCGCGCGGCTCGACCGCGGCGAGTCCGTCACTCAGCTCCTCACACGGCGCGTGCGCAAGGACGGAGTCGAGCGCTGGTGCAGCGTGACACGAACGCCGTTGCACGATGCGCACGGCCGCGTCGTAGGCTCGACGGCGATCCTGCGCGACGTGACGGATCAGCGTCGGATCGAAGCCGAACTCGCGCGCTCGCGCGCACTCGCAGCGGTCGGCGAGATGGCCGCCAAGCTGGCACACGAGGTGAAGAACCCGCTCGCTGGCATTTACGCGGCGGTTCAGGTGCTCGCGCGCGACCTCACGCCCGACGATCCGCGCCGCGCGATCTTCGATGAGATCGGCGCCGAGGTGCGGCGGGTCGACCAGACCGTGATCGACCTCCTGCGATTTTCGCGTCCGGTTCCGCCGAAGCTCGCCCCCCACTCCCTGCGCGCGATGGTGCGCGACGTGAGCGAGCCCCTTTACCGCGTGCATCCCCGGGTCGAGCTGCGTGTGGACGTGCCGGAGGACCTCCTGCTCTCCGTGGACGAGCGCATGCTGAGCCAAGCGATCGAGAACTTGGTTTCCAATGCGCTGCAGGCGGTCGATGGACGCGGAACGTGCGTCGTCGTGGGCGCGCGCGTCGACGCGGATTCGGTCGTGCTCGAGGTCCGTGACGACGGGCCGGGCATCCCGCCCAACCTGCGCGAGGAGATCTTCGAGCCCTTCGTGACCACGAAGACCCGCGGTACGGGACTTGGACTTCCCATCGCGGCAAAAAACGTGGCCGCCCACGACGGAGAGCTCTCCCTCGAGGATGCCCCCGAGGGCGGGGCCTGCTTCCGCATCCGGCTGCCCCGCCGCTGCCTCGTCGAGCGCTCTTGAGCGCCTTTGGGCGGCCGCGTCTTGAGATTGAATCTCATTTGCATTAGACTTTTGCCCATTCCTGTCCCCGCGTCCGAGCACGCTGGGCTAGGCTCGTTAGGTCGTCTCCTCCCCGCTCCACTCCATCCATGCCGCAACTCCCCATGCCCCGCACCCTTCCGCACGTGGCCCTCGCCGCCTTGTCCCTCGCGGCCCCCGCGCTCGCCCAGACGGGCTACTTCCCCCGTCCGGACGTGTACGTCAACGACTCCAACAACGACAAGATCCTGCGCCTGCGCGACCTCAACGGCGACGGCGATTACGCCGACGCGGGCGAGAGCTCGGTCTTCTACGACGACACGCTCGGCGGCTACGCGCTGACGAACAACATCGGAATCGTGTCCCTGCGCGACGGCACGGTCTTCGTGAACGACTCGAGCAACGACTACGTCCTGCGCCTGCGCGACCTCGACGGCGACGGCAACTGCCACGGCGTCAATGAGGCGAACCTGTACTTCGAATCGATCAACAACGCGGCAAACATCCCGATGCTCTCGGCCGCGGGCATGGACGAGCACAACGGCATCCTGTGGGTCGCGGTTGCCCAGAGCGGGAGCTCCGGCAAGGACTACATCCTCCGCCTCGAGGACCTCAACGCGGACGGCGACGCCGCGGACCTGAACGAGGCGCTCGAGTACTACGTCTCGTCCAACCTCGGCAACGGAGGCTCGGCTTCGGATTCGCTGCCGCAGGACGTTCGCGTCGGCCGCGATGGCAACGTGTACTACTTGGAACAGTCGTCGAACGGCGTTTGGGCGAAGGGCATCTATCGCCTCGTCGACCTCGACAACAATGGCATCATCACCGCAGGCGAGTCTCTCCCCTTCTTCACCCCGCCCGCGCAGGCGGCGACCGCATTCCACTGGGGCATGGACCAAGACGACAGCGGCGCTTGGTACATGGCCGACACGTCCAACGAACTGATCTGGCGCGCGCGCGACACGAACGGCAACGGACTCGTCGAAGCGGGCGAGTATCAGCTCTGGTGGCAGGCATCGGGCGCGAGTCTGATCTGGAACGTGCGCTGCGGCGCGGACGGTGCGCTCTACGCAGGTGAGACGCAGAGCAACGAGCGTCTCTTCCGCATGGTCGATGCCAACAACAACGGCCAGATCGACGTCCCGTCCGAAGTGACCACCCTGTACGACGAACTGACGGCGCTAGGCACGGTCATCGGCCAGCAGCGCGGCTTCAACCTCGACGGCCGCTGGCTCCAGCCTTCTGTCGCCTACTGCACCGCCCAGCAAAACGCGATTGGGTGCAGCGCGTCCATGTCCTCCATCGGTACGCCGAGCGCCACTCACGGCTCGGGCTTCTTCATCCGTGCCGCGCCGATGCGGAATCAAAAGCAGGGCCTGCTCTTCTACGGCACGACGGGCCGCGACAGCACGCCGTTCCTCGGCGGCACGATGTGCGTGCAGGCGCCGCTGCGTCGCACGCCGGTGCTCGCCACCGGAGGAACCGCGAGCGGTGACGACTGCACGGGCGCGCTCGCGGTCGACTTCAACGCGTACATCGCGACGGGCGTGAACACGGCGCTCGTTTCGGGTGTCACGCTGAACACTCAGTTCTGGTCGCGCGATCCGGGCGCGCCCAACAACACGAACCTCACGGGCGGTCTCGAGTTCACGCTCGGCAACTGAACGCATCGATTCCCCCCAACTGCCCGAGGTCAGCGTCGGCGGCGCGCGAGCACCCGCCACGCGACTTCGGGCAGCTCCTTTTCCGAGACCTGTCCGTCGCCGTCGAGGTCCCAGCGCTCGACGAATCGATCGGGCGCGACTTCGACGCCCTGCGCATCGATCAGCCGCACGCGGGCGGCGAGCTCCTCAGGTTCCGCGCTCCCATCTCGATCCGTGTCCAGCTCGGCGAGCAACTCGGAGCGGGGCTTGAGATCGCGCGCGCCGAGTGCCCCGTCGCGGTCCGCGTCGAAGGTCGCGAGCAGGGCTTCTACGGTGATCCGCGGCGGCAGCGCGAGCGCCATCGCGCGGCGTGAAGGCCACTCCGACGTGGCGCCGAAATGCCCGCGCTCCTCCCAGTAGACCCGTCCCGCAGGACCCAACTCCACGAAACCGCTGCGATCGACGTCGAGCGCAGTGAAGTCTTCGTCCGCGATGCGCAGCTCCTTGGCTTGGATCCGTCCGTCCCCGTTGCTGTCGACGCGGGCGAAGCTGGACCGTGCGAGCTCGCCGCCGTAGCGCAATTGCCGCAGCTCGCCGGGGTGACGCGAGAGCTCGTCGAGATCGAGCGCGCGGTCACGATCGAGGTCGAGCGCCGAAAAGAGCACGCGCGATAGCTCAGCTCGATCGAGGCGTCGATTGCCGTCGACATCGAACTCCAGCGGCGCGACGCCATCGAAAAGGCGCGCGAGGTCTCCGTCGCGGTCGACCCGCGTCTCCAAGAACACGGGCGCGGCCGCCTCCGCTTCCGTTCGTTCTCCTTCTCGCAGCTTGGCCAAGGCCGCAAGCTCGCGCAGCAACACACGCCCGTCGCGATCTGCGTCGAGCGTGGCGCCCGCGCGGCGAAGCTCCTCCCCTTCGAGCATCCCCGAGCGGTCGGCGTCGCAGGCGGCAAAGTGCGCGCGTGCACCAGCACCTGGAATCTCGCTCTTCGCACGACCTACGGCGTTGCCAAGCACGGTGCTCGGAACCAGCAACAGCCGCTCGATCTCGGGCAGCGTCAGCCAGCGCGAGCCTGCGTGACTCACATCCTTCAACGCACGTCCAGTCTCGTCGAGCATGCGATCGAGCGGGAATTCCTCCAGCGCCACCGCAAAGCAGTCGCGCAGTCCCGCCACGACGCCGAGCTGTTTCGGCTCCGCGGACACGGAGACGTCGGTGACGTACAGACCCTCGCTCCCGGGCGCGAACGCGACAGACGCGAGAAAGGGCGGGTTGTAATAGGCACCCAGTGCCAGCATCTCGGTCGCGTCTCCCGACGGCAGAGTCGCCAAGCTCCGCACACGCCTCGGCTCGGTCACCTCGAGCACACTGAGCCGTGACTGAGGTGCTGCGTTCTCGACCTCGCTCTCGGAAAGCAGATAGACAAAGTCTCCCTCGCGCGTCTTCGAACCGCCCTGAGGCTCGGCGAGGTCGACGTGACTCCGCACGACCATTCCGCGGTAGGTGACGTTGCGGCGTGCTCGGCTGCGTTCCTCCGACGGCGGCCAGAGCTTCTCCAGAGCGCTCGGCTCCGTCGCGTTGAACAATACCAGCCCGTCGCGCTCGTCGAGCACGCACAAGAGGGCGCGCGCAATCGTGCGCTTGTCGCTCGCACGTCCATCCTCCGCAATCGGTCGGGAGTTCTGGAACAGCAGCGACACCGCGACGGCCGAGTCCGGCAGCGCTGCGTCGCTCGAAGTCCGCGCCCCGCTGACCACCTTGGGCTCGGCCGGTTTGCGCACATCGAGAATGAGGAGTCCACCGATGCCATCGGCGACGTAGGCAAGCGGCCACTGAACGTGCACATCGCGAGCGTCGAACGTCGGAACGCGCGCCACTTCGGACAGTCGTCCGCCATCGACCGATCGGAAGATGCGAACCCCTCCAGCGCCGTCGGCTACGAACAGGTGCTCGCCAGCCCAAGCAAGGCCCATCGGCTGCACCGTCGCAAGGAACTGCGTGCGCCGGGGCTCTTCAGGCCGACGCACGTCGAGCACGTGAATGCCGCGGAAGCCCTCGGCAACGAACACGCGCTGCGCGAAGCCTTGCAGTGGCTCGCAATCGAGCGCGAGATCGACGATGTCGGGCTGCACGAGCTTCGCGATCGGAACTGAGGCGGAGAGCTGAGAGCGATCGACGGCGAGCACCTCGAGTCCGCGCCGATCCGCGACGAACGCGAGCTGTCGACCCAACCGAAAGTTGACCGAGCCCAAGCCCCACGTGGCCGAGCTGCGGTGGCACTCGACGCACGCGCGCGAGGTCCCGCGGATCGTGTGCATCTGATGGTGAATCTGCGTCAGCCCCGACAACCCCGCCGCAGTCACGGGCAGCTCTTGATCGAGGATCACGCGCCCAGCCTCATCGCGCACGGTGCCCATCGACGAAAACCCCGTCAGATACGGCGCGAAGCGTCCCGACTCGTCGAGCCCCGCGTAGAAGCTCTTCCACGACGAGAAGACCTTCTCCTGCGTGGTGACGCGGCCCGGGGTGCGCTGGCCCGACAGGAGGTCGAGCTGGGAGAGCGACTCGTTGCGATCGAAGTGAAAGCCCATGAAGTTGGGATTCCACGCCGAGTGACACAGATGACACGCGAGGCGCGCGTGTTCGCCGGTCATCGCGCGCGCGGCCTTCTCGTTGAACTCCGGCCGCTTCGGATCGAGGACGTGCACGACCTGCGGGATCTCGTGCTCGCGGCCGTCCACCTTGCTCGTCAGGACCACCTTTCCGTCCTTGCGACGCACATGGGCCAGCGGCGTGCCGCGCTGGGTTCTCAGCGTTGCGACGGCATCGAACGTTCCGTGGCAATCGGTGCACGAAGTCTCGACCGCATGCTCCATCGCACCGTAGAGCCGACCATCCCCCATCGCGTCGTTCTCGGTGTGGCAATCGATGCAGTGCATGCCCTTCTCGTGGTGGACGTCGGGGGGCACGAGAGAGGGGTCGTCGAGATAGAACTGTCGATTGCGCAGCACGTCGGTGGTTCCCGGAATCTCGGGCCCGCCGGGAGCACCCGGAGGAAGCTGCGAGAGCCCGCGGAAGTTCAAGCCGATCGTCGCGTCGCCGTAGTGGCAGCTCGTGCAGGTGTCCGTCGTCGGTGCGCGCGTCATCACGTGGGCGCGCGGATGCCCTGGCTCAGCCTTGGGCGCACTGCGGTCGCCACTTTCGCTGAGTCCATCGAGCGCATACGACACATGGCACGCAGCGCAGCCCTCGCCGCGATAGTCGCCGTCGAATCCGACCCGCCCCTCGACGGCACGCCCCTCCGACCACAGGTGACACTGCATGCATTCCTTGCGCACGAGGTCGCCGAAGTGCGTGCTGAGCTCCTCGCGCGGCCCGCTCTCTCGGAACGGAGGAACCTGAAGCAGCTCGTCGATGTCCCCGCGCTGCGCCTGCCCCGCGGGAACGGCGAAGACTCCGTAGAGCGAGCCCCTGCGCTTCGAGGCGCCGCTCTCGTAGTAACCGTCAGAAAGATGCCCCGCGGTGGTCGCGTGCAGACTCGTGCGAACTCGCCGTACCTCGCCTTCGTGGCACGGACCACACACACTCGGCGCAACGCGCAGGTCCATCGGATTTTCGAATCGCCGCCAAGCGAGGTCCTCGGTGAGCCCCGCGACGCGTTCGTCACCGGACTCGCGGCGAGTCCGCTGAGGATGGGCCTGCGCCTTCGTGCGCGCGGCCCCATCTCCTCCGTGGCAATCGACACACGAAAGCCCGGCCTCGGGATGCATCTCCTCGATGCCCGCATGGCAGGACATGCACCCGTCGTCCGCGGTGCTCGCTGTTGCCGCGCTCGCCGAAGTACCGAGCTCGCAAACTCCCACGACGATCTGCATCGCGAGGATCGCTGAGAGGATCGCTGCGAGCGAGCGCAGCCGGGCGCCCAGATTCCGTCGTCCCGCGCCGGCACTCATGTCAGGCGTAGAGCTTGGGGAGCCGCTTCCCGCGCGCCTTGACCGCGGTCGCGCCCAGCAACTCGCACACCGTCGGACACACGTCGATCGCCTGCACGTCGTCCTCGATCACGCGATTGCGCGCAAAGTCCGGCCCCCAACAGGTCGCCGTGACGTACTCGAGGTCGTTCGAACCGTCGCCGTGATCCAAGCCTCGTCGCGAGTTGAGGTCCGCGTCCCGCCCGAACTCGGGCAGGACCACGAACGCCGTCGAGTCACGCAGCTCTGGATCCGCCTTGACCGCGCGCCACAGCTCGCCGAGCGCTTCGTCATTGCGACGGATGATCTCGACGTAGCCGTTGTAGGAACCGTGTGCAGCATCGGCCTGCTGCAGCACGATCGAGACGAGCTTCGGCTTGAAGATCACGAGCAAGTTGCGCGCGACACGAATCGCCTTGGCGTCCGCGGCGTTCGCGCCGCGAATGTCTGCGGTCCCACTCGTCAGCTCGTCGAGGATGTACTTCTCGACGCGTGAGGAATCTCCACCACCCGTGCTCGCGCCGCCGCCGATCGCGCCGCGCATGCGGCTGAGCAACTCCGCCTCACGCTGCGGCAGGGACTTGGGCTTGCCCCAGGCATCCAAGATCGACTTGAACTCGGCGTTGAACAGCCCGTCTCCGTCGACCGTGTTCGCGCCATAGCGCGCCCCGTAGTCCGCGTGCAGTCCGTAGCTGTAGTTCGTCTGCTGAGCGCCGCCCGACGTGCTGATCCACACGTCGTTGGCGGCAAGCCCGCCGTCCTTGCGGACATACTCGAACAGCGTCGGATCCTCGCCACGCGCGTTCTCCCGAATGCCGCGCGCTTCGCTGATGCCCGTGAAGATCGAGAGCGCCGCACCGAAGTGGCCGAGGTTCGAGGACTTCACGCGCTTGTACAGCACGCCCTCCTTCGCCATCGCTTCCAGCGTCGGGATGTTCGCCGGAGCGCCGAACGTCTCACGCGTGCGAACACCGCCCGCGAAGGCGACGAGCACGACGTGCTTCGTCTTGCGCTCCGTCGTCGGCAACCATGTCGCGCGCGCAGCCGCGGGCAGAGCGAGTGCACCCGCGCTCGCGCCGAGCAAGAACGTGCGCCGATCCGGTCGTGTCGAGTCCTGCGCGCTCATGAGTGCCTCACCATACCGCGCCTCAGTACGTCTGGTACTCCGGGTGCGTGACGAGCGCATAGAGCACCGTGGCGGGCCGACACTCGGGCTCGTGAAACGCCCGAACGAACTCGCGCAGCTCGTCTGCACTGGCCGCGCGTCCTAGGAGCCGCTGAAAGAGCCCCCCGATCCACGCCGTCGGATCCGGGATTGCCGACTTGTCTGGCAACGCCACTTGGCCCGAATCGATCAGCACGCGCGCGAGCACCGACCGCAGTGGTCCCGTGTCGGACAGCCCGTCGAGCGCCGTACGCAGGCGCCGCGCTTCCTCGGCTTGGGGTTCGCGACCGAGCAAGTCCACGTGCAAGGCGGCGATCCACATTCTGTTGGGAGCATGGCGACGCTCGCGCACACGCTTGTCCCATTCACTCGACAACATCCACTCGCGCAGGATGGTGCGAAACTCGGACGGCGCGCGCTGAAAGCGCCGCACTTCCTCGGCCGCGGCGCTCTTCTCGCGCTCCACGCGCACGATGCGCGCGTACTCACGTGCCAGAAATTGCGTCGCAAAGGACCGATCCTCGATTGCGATGCGCAGAAGGTCGGCCTGCGTGGCACCGCTCTTCCCCAAGAACGTCCCGGGCTTCCCGTCGTAGATCCCCTTGCCGACTTCGAGCTCGCGCACGTTTTTTTGCACACGCAAGCCGTTCATCTGCTCCATCACGACCGTAACGAACGTGTCCGCACCCGGATTGCGCTGGTCGAAGCTGGGGCTCAACGCGATGCGATGGATCGCGGTGCGCACGTCGACCTTGCCTGCCGCGAGAAGGGTCGGC
>JBIKYW010000521.1:0-2908 GCA_044355055.1 Planctomycetota bacterium
CGTTGCTCTGCGCGAGTCGGGGCGAGCCGACGATACGCTCGTCGTCTTTGCGGCGGACAACGGCGCTTCGTTTCCGTTCGCCAAGTCGACTCTGTACGAGCCCGGCGTGCGCATGCCGCTTCTGGTCCACGGTCCCGGCGTGCTGCCGGGTACGCGTGACGAGTTCGTCTCTCTGCTCGACGTGCTCCCGACGGCTCTCGAGCTCGCGGGCGCGAGTGTTCCCGTGCTCGACGGGCGCTCGCTCGCGCCGACGTTGTTCGAAGCGCGCTCGCTCGGCCGCGCGAGCTTCGTGACGATGCAGACCGAAAACAACCGCGAGCAGGCGCGGCCCGCGCGCGCGCTGCATACGGCGCGATTCGCGTACATTCGCAACCTAGGACCCGAGATGGCGACCGTGAGCAACGTCGTGGGCCACTCGCAGACGTGGGAGTCGGGGAAAGTGGCCGCGCGAACCGACGCTGCGATCGCCGCGCGCATGAAGGCGTACCTCTATCGCCCGAAGGACGAGCTGTACGACCTCGAGAGCGATCCCGAGCAGCTCGTGAACCTCGCCGAGGAGCCCGCGCACGCGCAGCGGACCGCCGACATGCGCGCGCAGCTACGCCGTTGGATGGAAGAAAACGCCGATCCGGAGCTCGCGGAGTTCGACGCATGACGCCGCCGCTCACACGACGCGACTTGCTCGCAGCGGCCGCGGTCGCGCCGCTGGTCGCGAACGCCGCCTGCGAAGCTCCGACGACGACAGCCTCGCCGACGCCCGCCAAGCCGGAGCCGCCGCGCGTGCCGCGCCATGTTGTGATTCTCGTCGCGGACGACCAGTCGCGCACGGACATGGGCTGCTACGGCAACCGTGACTGCCACACACCCAACATCGACGCGCTCGCCGCGTCGGGAGCGCGCTTCGACTGTGGCTATGCGGTCGTCGGCGTCTGCAAGCCGTCGCGCTCGGCCATGTACACGGGCCTGTACCCGCACAACAACGGCGCGGTGGGCTTCGTTCCGGTGCGCGACGACGTCGCGACTTGGTGCGAGCTCCTGCGCAGCGATGTGTGCGCGACGGGCATGATCGGCAAGCTCAACGTCAAGCCGCTCGCGAAGTTCCGCTTCGAGAAGTGGGTCGCGCCGAAGAAGGTCGGCGACGCGCGCGACGGCGACGAGATCGCGCTGGCCTTGCGCGAGATGATCGCGGGCTTCGACGGACGGCGCATGGCGTTGGTGGTGAACCTGAAGGATCCGCACCGTCCGTTCCGCGAGCCGCTGCGCGACGCGGACCCGAACACGCCGATTCCGCACGATCCGGCGCAGGTCGCGCTCCCTCCGAAGTTCGCGGACACTCCCGAGACACGCGCGGAGCTCGCGCAGTACTACGACTTCGTGTGGCGGCTGGACCGAACGGTCGGGAGCGTGCTCGCGGTGCTCGAGCAGGCGGGGATCGCGCAGGACACGCTCGTCGTCCTCACGAGCGACAATGGCCAGTCATTCCCGTTCGCGAAGACCACGCTCTACGAGCAGGGCATCAACGTGCCGTTCCTCGTGCGCTGGCCGG
The DNA here is from genome assembly GCA_044355055.1 of Planctomycetota bacterium. Classification (GTDB taxonomy): domain Bacteria; phylum Planctomycetota; class UBA1135; order UBA1135; genus F1-120-MAGs118. The sequence goes on from JBIKYW010000521.1 coordinate 1,547, forward strand.
GAGTCGTGGCGCCGGGAACGACGAGCCGAGCGCTCGTGAGCCTGCTCGACTTCTTGCCGACGGCGCTCGACGCGTTTGGAGTGAAAGCCCCGACGGCGCTCGACGGTCGTTCGCTGTTGCCACTCCTGCGCGGCGAGGTCGCGCGCGTGCGCGAGCACTTCGTTGGCGAGCACACCGAGCATCTTTCTGGCAAGCCGAACCCGTCGCGTTCGATTCGGGACGCGCGCTACAAGTACATCCGCAACTATCCAGCGGCCGAGGACTTCGCCAACAACGTGCTGGAGTTCAGCATGACGTGGAAGTCGTGGATTCGTGCTGCGCGCACGGATGCCGCGCTGCGAGCGCGCATGCAGAAGTTGATGCAGCGCCCGCCCGAGGAGCTCTACGACCTCGATGCAGATCCGTGGGAGCAGCGCGATCTTGCGGACCAGCCGGAGCACGCAGAGACGCTCGCGCGACTGCGCGGCGAGCTCGATCGCTGGATGCGCGAGAGCGGCGATCCGCTCAGCGCGGGCTGAGAGCGGCGCGCGAGCGGCGGTCGAGCGTCCACTCGAGTGCCAGCGCGAGCGCGGCCAGTGCAATGGCATGGAGCGGCCCCGTGACGACGCGCGAGGCGAGCACCGCGACGAGCGCGAGCGCCCCCGCGATCGTCGCGAGCAGTCCTAGCCAGTCTTGGCTGACGAGGATCTCGTCGGGCGCGACCGAGAGCGGCGACATGGTCACGCAGCGACGCCATGTCACGCGCAGGACGATCACCGCCGCGACGAGCGCGGGCAGCGCGAGCTTCGCCATCAACGCCCAGCCGCCGAGCAGACAGCCGATCGCGAACAGCAGCGCGTAGAACGGCAACAGGAAACGCACGGCGAGTGCCTTGATCGCACCGTTTCGCACGTCGACGTCCTCGATCGGCGCCGTGTCGAGGATCCAACGCGCGCGGTGAGAGTCCGAGCCGGGTACGTGAGCCGCGAGCAGCGGGATGTAGGCACCCGGAATGAAGAGCAAGAGCGCGAGCCAGCCTTGCTTCGCAGCCGGCGACTCGCCGCTCGCGCTGATCCACAGGAAAGCAGCGGGCACAGCGAGTAGAGGATAGGTGCGCAGCACGAACTCGCGCTCGCGCGGCAGCGCGTCGAACAGCCACTCGAACGTCGCGCGCTCGCGTCCGTGGACCCAAAAGCGTGCGGCGAGCGCTCGCGCGGGCGCGAGCAGTCGGCCGAGCAGCGACGGGCCTGCTTGGTTGCGGCGTGCGTCCGGTGCGGGGAGCGCGACCAAGCACGAGAGTGCGAGCAGGACGCTCAGAGGTGCCGCGAAGCTCGCCCAGCCTTGGGCGGTGAAGGAGCCGAGTGGAGCTGCGAACCAAGCCGG
>JBIKYW010000522.1:0-2896 GCA_044355055.1 Planctomycetota bacterium
CTCGATGTCGAAAGCTGGGCGAGAACACGCCACACGCTCGAGCTGGAGCGAGAACGCCCGCGCGGTGCTCGCGATCTACGACGAGATCCTGAAGCGGCGGAGCCGCCAGCGATGAAGCCCAAGCTGCTCTCGCTCCTGCGCTCCAAGTTCGTCAAGGACACCCTGACTCTTCAGGTCAGCGGATTCCTGACGCAGGCGAGCGGATTCGCCTCGTCCGCGCTGCTCGCGTTCGTCCTCGGCGCGCATGGTCAAGGGCTGTTCGTGATGGCCGTCACGCTCCAGGCCCTGCTCTTCAACTTCGTCAACGTCGGCGTCATCCAAGCCACGGTCAGCCAAGTCGCAGCGGCGAGCTCGCGCGGTTTGGAAGACAAAGTGGCCGCGTGGCTCGCGTTCTTGGTGAAGACGTATCTCGTCACCGGCGGCCTGATGGTCGTCGTGGGCTACTTCGCGCTTCCAAAGCTGTGCGAGCGGATCTACGGCGACGACCTGCCCGCCGAGGAGGCGCGTGAACTCGGACTGTGGGCCTGGTGGCTCACATGGTGGATCCTGCTCGATACCCCGCGCGCGGTCGCGCAGGTCGCCTTCCACGCGACGCGTCGAATGACGCCGCTTGCGCAGCTCGACGCGTCCCACGAGTTCATCCGTTTCTTCCTCACGCTCGGCGGCGTCGTGATCACGAACTCGCCCGCTGGAGCCGTTCTTGGAGAGATCGCGAGCCGCGCCTGCGCGGCGTATCTCGCGCTGAACATGTACCGCAACGCGCGAGTCGACGGCGCCGCGTGGCTGCCCTCGTGGCGCCAGATCTGGGTCAAAGTTCCCGGTATTCCGCTCCGTCAGGGTCTGCGTCTCGGCCTGCGACTCGGCCTCCTGAAAAACGCGACCACGATCTTCATCAACGTGCTGCCGCGCCTCTTGCTCTCAGGCTTCGCGAGCTTCGCTTGGGTCGCGTACTTCAACATCGCGCAGAAGATCATGGGGCTCGCGACGATCGCCATGCAGGGCGTGTCTCGCAACGTGCTGCCGGCCTTGTCGGCAAAGCGCGGCAACAACGACTTTGCGGGATTCCGACGACTGTACTGGCGCGCGAGCTTGATCGGTGGAGCCGCGATCACCGTCGCCCTCGGCGTCGGTCTCCTGATCGCGAAGCCCGTGATCGCGCGCTTCTACCCATCGGACTACACCGAGCCCGTCTTCGAGTGCTGCTGGATCCTCGCGATCGGCATGGTCCCGATGGGCTTTGGAGTCGCGCTGGATCCGTTCTACATCCTCACCAACAAGATGCGGGCGAATCTGACGGTCGCGCTCGTCGGCGCCATCGTCACGATCCCGATCAACGTGTACATCACGATGCTCTGGCCGGAGCGCGGCCCCGTGTGGGGACAGGCGATCTACCTGTCGTGGTCGCTGATCCACTTCCTCTACATCGCGCAGTGGCTGCACAAGCAGCGCGACGCAGAAGTTTGGAGCTGATGCGATGCGCATCTTGTTCCTCAACGATTTGTCGGACCCGCGCATCGGCTCGTCCATCCGGCTGATGTACCAGCACGGGGCGTGGCTTCGCGCGCAGGGCCACGAGACCGCACTGGTGACGGCAGTTCAGGACCCGTCCCTCGTGGGGGAGACCGAGATCGAAGGAATGCGCGTGTTCCGGTTGCTCTCGGACTACGACCCGCGCTGGCGCGCTTGGGTGTCGCTCGACAACCCGCGAGTTCGGGCTCCCTTCTTACGCGTGCTGGAGTCATTCCGACCGGACATCGTGCACAGCCACCTCGTCCACACGCACCTTTCCTACGAGTCGCTCGCGGCCGCGCGCCATGCGGGCGCAGGCGTCGTTTTCACCGCGCACGACGTCATGACGTTCTGCTACCAAAAGCTCACCTGCTTCCACGGTGGAGAGGAGCACGGCGGCGCGCTCCGCGACTACACCGCGCACTGGCAAAAGTGCGTGCCCTGCCAGCGTTTTCGCTACCGCCCCGGACGCAACGGCGCGATCCGGCGTCGACTCGAGCGCGACGCGCATCGAATCACCGCGGTTTCCGCCGAGCTCGCGACAGCGATGCGCGCGAATGGCCTGCGCGTCGACGCCGTGGTTCACAATGCCTTGGCGCTGCGCTCCGAGCTTCCGAGTGCAGAGTCCATCGAGCAGTTCCGCCGCAAGCACGGGCTCGTCGGGAAGCGCGTGCTCGCCATCGCAGGACGCCTGCACGAGCAGAAGGGCGTGCTCCAGCTCTTCCGTGCGCTCGCGCACGTCGAGCGCCAAGAACCGGATGTGCGTCTCCTCGTGATGGGACACCGCCGCGTGTACGACGAGGAATTCGCTACAGCCGCGGAGCGCGCAGGAATCGCGCGGAACATCGTCCCGACGGGCTGGCTCGACGGCGAGGAGCTCGCTTGTGCCTACGCGAGCGCCGAGGTGTTCGTGACACCGTCGATCTGCTTCGACACCTTCGGTCTCGTGAACCTCGAAGCCATGGAGCACAGAAAGCCCGTCGTTGCGACCTGCTTCGGCGGGAGCCCCGAGGTCGTGGAAGACGGCGTCACCGGAGCCATCGTGAATCCGTTCGACGCGCGGGCTCTGGGGGAGGGCATCCTCGGACTGCTGCGGGACCCCGCTCGCGCCGCAGAGCTCGGCGCCGCAGGCCGCGAGGCGCTCCTGCGCCGCTTCACGATCGAGCGCCTCGGGCGCGAGTTCGACGCGGAGTACGCGCTCGCGCGCAGGGCCGCTGAGAAGCGCCGCGAAGGGGCGTAGAAGCCTTTTCCGGGCCTTCTGGGAGCCTTTTCAGGCCGCGTAGCGGGAATCTCCCGTTCACGGTACATTTTGAACCTAACCCTCTTGCCGGAGCCCTGCGCCGGCCGAAGAGCGCGTACCGAACTTCGAGCTCGAACACCGCGATGC
>JBIKYW010000523.1:0-2888 GCA_044355055.1 Planctomycetota bacterium
CCGTTTCCCGCAGTACCTCACCGGACTTCAACTGCTCGAGCTCTACGGACAGATGTGCGGGCGCGACAGGTCGCAGCTCGCGCGGCGCATTCCGGAGCTCCTCGAACAAGTCGGCATGCGGGACGCCGCGCACCGCAAGGTCCGCGAGTACAGCAAGGGCATGACCCAGCGCATCGGACTTGCACAGGCGCTCGTGCACGATCCCGAGCTCGTGATCCTCGACGAACCGACCGACGGCGTCGACCCCGTTGGGCGCGCGGCCGTGCGCCAGATCGTGCAGAGCCTCAAGGACCGCGGCACGACGGTGTTCATCAACTCGCACCTTCTGCAAGAGGTCGAGCTCATCTGCGACCGCGTGGTGATCATGGCGCAGGGCAAGATCCTGCGCGAAGGCTCCATTGCGGAGCTCACGCCGCGCACGGGACGCTATCGCTTCGATGTGGAGCCCGCCACCGAGCTGCGCCTCGCCCAACTCGTCGGCGAGCTCGGCTCGAACTTCGAGCCGCACGCACAGGGCTTCGAGGTCCAGCTGTCCGACTCCGAACTCGACACCTGCGTCGACCGCCTGCGCTCGGCGGGGCTCTCGATCCGCGGCATCAGCGCGCGGCGCATGAACCTCGAGCAAGCCTTCATCCAGCTCGTGAAGAAGGAGACGCGATGAACCGCACCACCCTGCGCGCGCTCTTTCAGGATGCGCTCTATCAGGTCCTCGACAACGCGGGCTTCCGCATTCTCTTGGCGCTGTTCTTGCTGCCGGTCTTGCTCTCCTTCGCCGTGAGTTTCCGCGAGACGAGCATTTCCTTCCTGTGGATCTGGGAATGGGACTACGGCGACTTCGTGCGCAGCGCGACAGCTTCGCAGGGGCTCGATGCCGCAAGTCGTGCGACCATGCTCGAAGGCGTGCGCGAGCGGTTGCTCCAAGGCATCGTCGATCTCGTCATCAAGTGGGGAGCCGACCGCTTCGGCTTCGTCTTCGGCATCGCGGCGATCTCGTTCTTCGTGCCCCAGATGCTCGAGCGCGGCTCCGCGGACGTCATCTTCAGCAAGCCCGTCTCCCGCCCGGCACTGTTCTTCTCGCGCTATGTCGCGGGCCTGATCTTCGTCGGCATCCTCTCGACGCTGCTCGTCGGCGGCATCACGCTTGGCCTGCTGGTGAGCTCGAGCTGGTTCGACGCAGGACTGCTGTGGAGCGTCTTCGCGCTGATGTACGGCTTTGCGGTGTTCCACGCGATCTCGTGCACGATCGGCGTGTTCACTCGCAATGCGATCGCGTCGATCCTGCTCACGCTGGTGTTCATGCCCGTGAACTGTGGCCTGCACAGCGGCTGGGAGAGCCTCATCGTGCTCCAGCGGGCGACCGAGAACGCGAGCAAGGACTCAGCGGACGAGACCTCGGAGTCCGAAGAACTTGCCCTGCTCAAGACGGGCCTCACGACCTACCACGTGATCGCGCCGAAGACCGGTGACGCGATGCGCATGGCGCGCAGCTGGAGACGGAACTTCGAGGAGCAGCCCGAGTTCGAGGACGCCGAGCTCGGCTTGACCGTCACGGAAGCGCCGCGCGGCTTCCGGCGCGAGCCGCGCAGCTCTTTCGCGGGCGATGGACTCCAGTGGCTCGCAGCTCACCCTGATGGCGCCGGCGAAGCCAATTGGAACTTGCGTCGCCAGAAGCTCTCGGATTCGGGCTCGCGCAGTGCGCTGGTGAAGAAGCTGCGCAAGGAGCTCGGCGCCGATCCCGTGCGCAGCGACATCTCCTCGCGCTATGCCGATCGCTTCGAGTGGGTCGAAGATCGCGGCGGCGAAAAGCGCCTGCGACGGCGCTGGATCCTGCAAGTCGGCGACAACATCGTGACCCTCGACTACGACGCGGAATCCGGTTGGGCGCGCGCGAACGAACAAGAGAACGCGGCCACGGCCTTCGTCGCCGGACTCGCCATCCGGTCCGAAGAGGATCGGCTGATGACCGCGAACAGCTACGACAGTCGCTTCGGCTGGAGCGGCGCGTGGCAGTACAACGCGTGGTTCTCCCTCGGCACGACGCTGCTCTTCACCGCGCTCGTGCTCGCGCTCGGCGTCTGGAAGCTGCGGCGGATCGACTTCTAGTCATGCGCCGCGAGCTGATCGACGAGCTCCTCGGTGTGCTCGGCGCCGCCGGGGTGATCCACGAGCCCGCGCGGCTGCTCGCCTACGAATGCGACGGCCTCGCGCTGCTTCGCCACCGACCTGCGCTCGTGCTACTGCCCCGCACGACCGACGAGTGTTCGCGCGCGATGCGCATTCTGCACCGCGAGAAGATCCCGGTGGTGGGGCGCGGCGCCGGTACGGGGCTCTCGGGCGGCGCGACGCCCGTCGAGGGCGGCGTGCTCATCGGCTTTGCACGCATGCGCGACGTGCTCGAGGTGAATGCGACAGACCGCTACGCAAGGGTGCAAGCCGGCGTCGTCAACGTCGATCTCACCCTCGCCGTCGAGAAGCACGGGCTCTTCTACGCGCCCGATCCCTCGAGCCAAGCGGCCTGCACGATCGGCGGCAACGTCGGCGAAAACTCGGGCGGACCGCATTGCTTCAAGCACGGCGCGACGACGCGACACATTCTCGGCCTCGTGATCGTGCGCGACGACGGCAGCGTGCTCGATCTCTCGCTGCCGCAGGCGGACCCCACGGGCTACGACTTGATCGGGCTCTTCGTCGGCAGCGAGGGCATGTTCGGCCTCGCGACGGAGATCACGGTGGGCCTCGTGCCGACGCCGCCGGTCACCGAGACTTTTCTCGCGATCTTCACGAATCTCGACGCAGCGTGCGATGCGGTGAGCGACGCGATCGCCGCCAAGCTCGAGCCCTCGGCGCTCGAGATCCTCGACCGACTCACCATCCAGGCCGTCGAAGCG
>JBIKYW010000524.1:0-2875 GCA_044355055.1 Planctomycetota bacterium
ACTGGGAAGTGGAGCCCGTCTAGCCCACCTCTCCTCTCGAAACCACGCGAGCACCCACCGAGTGGAGCTCGCCTAGCCAACAGAAGAAGCAAGTCCCATGGCGAAGGAAGTCACCGCCAAAATCAAGCTGCAGTGCCCGGCGGGCCAGGCCACGCCGGCGCCGCCGGTCGGCCCCGCGCTCGGCTCGCACGGCGTGAACATCGCGATGTTCGTGAAGCAGTTCAACGACGCGACGCGCCCGCAGATGGGCCTGATCATCCCCGTGGAGATCACGGTCTACAAGGATCGCAGCTTCGACTTCATCCTGAAGTCGCCGCCGGCGGGCGTGCTGCTCAAGAAGGCCGCCAAGCTCGAATCGGCCGCGGGTATGCCCGGTCACGAGACGGTCGGCAAGGTCACCCGCGCACAGGTCGAGGAAATCGCCAAGTTGAAGATGAGCGATCTCAACGCGCGCGACCTCGCCGCGGCGTGTCGGATCATCGAAGGCACCGCGCGCGCGGCGGGCATCAAGGTCGAGGGCTAGTCATGGTCACGAATTCCAAGCGGGTGTTGAACTCCAAGCGCTTCCGCGCGGCTGCCGCGAAGGTCGATCGCTCCAAGGTGTACGAGCCCGCCGAGGCGCTCGCGCTGATCAAGTCGCTGCCGCCGGCGAAGTTCGACGAGACCGTCGACGTCGTCGTCGTGCTCGGCATCGATCCCAAGAAGTCCGACCAGCTCGTGCGCGGCGCGGTGTCGCTGCCCAAGGGCCTCGGCAAGACGATCAAGGTCGTCGTGTTCGCCGAAGGCGAGAAGGCCAACGCCGCCTCCGCCGCCGGTGCGGACATGGTGGGCTCGGGCGACCTCGCCGACAAGATCCTCGGCGGCTGGACCGACTTCGACATCGTGATCGCCAGCCCCGACATGATGAAGCACGTCGGTAAGCTCGGTAAGGTCCTCGGTCCGCAGGGCAAGATGCCGAGCCCCAAGTCGGGCACGGTCACCGCCGACGTCGCGGGCGCGGTGCGCGAGTTCAAGGCCGGCAAGGTCGAGTTCCGCACCGACGCGGGTGGCAACGTCCACGCCTCGGTCGGCAAGCGTTCCTTCAAGGTCGAGGACCTCGAAGTCAACCTGCGCGCCTTCCTCGATCACCTCGTCGCCATGCGCCCGCCCGCGGTGAAGGGCCAGTTCGTGCGCAAGGTCTCGGTGTCCACCACGATGGGCCCGGGCGCTTGGATCAACTACTCCACGGGAGCTGAGGTCAATGCCTAATCTCGTCAACAACCTGATCTCGACCGAGTACCAAGGCCTTCTGGCCAAGGCCGAGGGCGTGATCGTGATCTCGCTCGGTCGCGTCACAGTCAAGGAGCTCGAGCCGCTGCGCAACAAGCTCGCCAAGGAAGGCGTGCGCGTCCGCATGGTCCGCACTTCGCTCCTGCGTCGGGCGCTCGCGGAGCGCGGCTTCGAGGTCGCGCCGGCGATGCTCGCGGGCAACACGGGCATCGCCTACGGCAGCCTCGAGGGCACGATCGCGGCCGCCAAGCTGCTCACCTCGCCTGAGGTGAAGAAGCCCGGCAAGATCGAGCTCCGCGGCGCGATCTTCGACGGCGCCCTGCTCGGTCCGAAGGACGCGCTCGCCCTCGCCGATCTCCCCGACAAGCAGACGCTGCGTGGCCGACTCGTCGGTTGCATCGTCGGGCCGCTGCGCGGCCTCGTCACCACGCTCAACGCCCTGCCCTCGGGCACGGCGCGCGTGCTCCAAGCCAAGGCCGACAAGGGAGGCGACGCCGCCCCGGCCTCTTAGTCCGACCACCGCTCCCCGGCCGCGTCCAACTGACCGCACCGTGCGGTCAGCGCGAGGGGGGAGACGGTTTCTTCGCACACCGTCCGCGCCCAGCGCGGGCGGATCGCGGATTCAAGTTAGTTTCGTTTCTCTCGGAGTCTTCAAATGTCCACGAACATGGTCGAGCTCGAGCCCGAGCTCATGGCGATCGTCGAGAAGCTCGACGGCCTCACCCTCATTCAGGCCTCCAAGGTCGTCAAGCACCTCGAAGCGCGTTGGGGCGTCAGCGCCGCCGCGCCGGTCGCGGTTGCTGCGGCCCCGGCCGCTGGCGGCGGTGCCGCGCCGGCCGCTGAAGAGAAGACGTCCTTCACGGTCGTCCTCGAAAGCTGCCCGGCCGACAAGAAGATCGCCGTCATCAAGGAAGTCCGCGCGATCACGGGCCTCGGCCTGAAGGAAGCGAAGGACCTCGTCGACGGCGCGCCGAAGCCCCTCAAGGAGGGCGTCGCCAAGGACGAGGCCGACAAGATGAAGAAGCAGGTCGAAGACGCGGGCGGCAAGGTCAAGCTGACCTGATCCACCCCGCGAAGCCTCACCTGTTGGTGATCCAGTCCTTCGCACCGCGCTTCAACGGGCCCACGGACGACGCCTTGCGCGCCGTCCGTGGCAGCCCGTCGGCGCATCTTCCGTCTCTCCTCGCCACGAGTCGCTCCGCGGGCGCTCTCACGCCCCGTACGGCCCTCGTGAGCCACTCTCCGCGCTCTCGCGCTCTCCTCTTCGCCCGCTGACGGCTCCCGCGAGGGTGCTGTCCGCTTCTGCGTCGTCCCACCGAGTCTTCCGCTCCCGCGCGACACCCCCTCGTCGCTCGGCCCTCTCGACGCCCGGCTGCGTGAAACGATCATGACCCTGACCAAGAACGCTCCGAAGAGCTTCGCGCGCTATCCCAAGATCATCGACATCCCGAGTCTGGTGGAGATCCAGACCGCGGCGTACCAGGACTTCCTCCAGCTGGAAGTTCCGCAGGGCTCGCGCAAGGCGCTGGGCCTCGAGGCGCTGCTGAAGGAGGTGTTCCCGATCTACAGCTACGACAAGACGATGTGCCTCGAGTACATCGGCTAC
>JBIKYW010000085.1:0-9598 GCA_044355055.1 Planctomycetota bacterium
GGGACCGGACGCGGCGCGGAGCTAGCCTCCCGACCTCGGATGGAGCCTTCCGACCGACGCAGGGCGCTGGCACTCGGGCTCGCGGTCTTCGCGGCGCTCGCGCCCGGCGCGTTTCTCGGAGTTCCCGGCAAGTCGGTGGCCGGTGCGTGGCGCGTGTTGGCTGGCGAAGTTCCGTATCGCGATTTCTGGTCCATGTACGCGCCGGGGCAGTTCTATGCGACGGCTGCGGTTCTTGCGCTCACGGGAAAGCAAGTGCTCGCGCCGGCGCTGGTGGCTTGCGCTGTGAAGGCGCTCACCGCTTCGTTGCTTTACCTCGCCTCGATCAGTTTCGGAGCAGCGCGTGGACTCGCCTTCGTGGTCTGCACGCTTCTTGGACTCGCGCTGTTTGAGATCGCGCCCGAGCTCTCGAGCTATCCGCCCGCGCTCGCTTTGATCGCCGCGGCGCTCACGCTCATCGCGCGGCAGCCCGCTAGGCCCGTCGCCGCGGGCTTGCTTCTCGGTGTTGCGGCGTTTTTCAAGCACGACGTTGCGGCCTATGGGACCGCAGCGATCGTGGTGGGGCTCGCGGGGGAGCCATGGCTCGCCGACGAGAGCGCAGCGCAGCGCTCGAAGGGTCTACGCGACGCGTGGACGGTCGGAAGTGCCGCACTCGGAGTGGTGGCGCTGCTCGCGCTCGGTCTGGCATGGATGGCGGGGCGAGACGCGCTCGTCGATCTCGTGCTGTTTCCGCTCGGCGACTTTCGCATCGTGCGCAGCGAGCCCTATCCGGCCTTGTGGCCGAACCTCCCGCTGGTCGCGAAGTTCCTGGAAGACACCACGAACCTTGCGCGCGGGCGCGATGCGGCCGAGGCGCTGTCGGAGTGGTTGCTCGGGAATGCTCCGCAGGCGGCATTTGCCGCGGCTCTTCTCGTGCTCATTCGCCGCCGACGCTCCATGCCTCGGCGGGTGCGGCTCGGACTCGCGATTCTGATCGCGGCTCTTCCGCTGTTTTGGTGGGCCGCGCACACGCAACAGAACACGCACTTCACGAGCATGGGTTTTGCGGCCGTGCTGGCGCTCTTGCTCGCGTCCACCGAGCTGCGCGGACGCGCAACCCGACGGCTGTTGCTCGGGCTCGCGCTGCTCCAATTGGCGGCGCTCTTCACGCGGCCGCTCCTCGATTTGGCGTTGCCCTTACGGGCGTGGTCGCGCATCGAATCCCTCGACCTGCCTCACGCGACTGGAATCCATGTTTCCCCGCGCGAGCGCGAGGTCTATAGCAAGATTCGAGCGTTTACAGACGCGCACGTGGCCCCCGACGAGCCCGTGTACCTCGGCGTCGAGCGGCACGATGCGATCGTGATCAACAATCCGCGCTTCGTCTGGTTGCTCGATCGACCTTGCGCGACGCGCTATCACGAGCTGCACCCCGCGATCACGGATCGCGAGGACGTGCAGCGAGAGATGATCGCCGAGCTCGAGAGGCGCGGCGTACGCTGTGCGGTGATTTGGCGCTTCGGGTGGGCCAAGGCGATGCTCGATTCGATCGTGGCGCAGCGACGGAGCGCCATTCGCCAGTGCGGCTCCACCTTGCTCGACGAGTTCCTCGCGCGCGAGTTCCGACCCGTGCTCGAGGTGGGGGAGTACGTCGTGCTGTGGCGTGAGCTCGAGCGCTGAGCCCGCAGAATCCGCTGGGGAACGGTCGCTCGGGAAGTGCGGGCGGGCAAGGAGAGCGATAGGGTGAAGCGCATGGCGGCTTGGGGTTGGTTCGCGCTCGCGTTCGCGGGACAAGCGGCGGCGCTCGCACTCAGCGATGCGGGGCCGGTCGTCGCGTACACGCACCTGCGCTTTGCGCCGAGCGAGCCTCTCGACCTCCTCGCCGCGGCGGTGTTGGCACTCCAAGCGCTCTGTGTAGTCCGCGCCCTCTCGGCTCGGCGCACGGAGGTGAGCGCGTGGGTGCGGAAGGCCCTGCCCGGCTGGCGCAGCGCTGCTTTCGTCGCTGCGTTGGCTCTCGTGGCGGCCAAGATTTCGCGACCTGCGGAGCGCTCCGCGCTGGAGTTCGCCGCGGCCACGGCGATCCACCTCGTCGCGCTCGGCAACTTCGGCATCCTCGCGCTCTCGCTCGCGCGGCCGCAGCTCGAAGCTTGCGAAAGGCTGCTGGAGCGTTGCCTCGGGCCGCGGGGCGCTGGCACCCCGCAGCCGGGTGGCCTCGACCGATTCGCGTGGACGCTGGCAGCGCTCGCAGTCGTGTCGGCCGCAGCGCTCAACGTGGCCGTCTACGAGCGCTCGCCGCACGTGCCTGACGAGCTCGTGTACGTGCTGCACGCTCGCTACCTCGCGGCCGGAGAGCTGTGGCTGAGTCCACCGCCGGTGCCCGCGGCCTTCGATCTCGACTTGATGCTGCTCGACCAAGGCAAGTGGTTTTGCCCCGTGCCGCCGGGCTGGCCCGCCGTGCTCGCACTCGGCGTTCTCGCCGGGGTGCCCTGGCTGGTGAATCCGCTGCTCGGTGGCGTGAGCGTTCTCGCCGCATACCTGCTGTTGCGCGAGGTCTTCGACCGACGCACGGCGCGCGTCGGCGTGCTCCTAGTCGCCGCGAGTCCGTGGTTCACGTTCCTCGACATGAGCTTCATGACCCACTCCTTGACGCTCGCGTGTAGCCTGCTCGGTGCGCTCGGCGTGGCGCGCTCGCGTCGCACGGGCAGCCTCGCATGGGCGTTCGTCGCAGGCGTTGCGACGGGAGTCATCGCACTGATTCGTCCGCTCGATGGCCTGTTGGTCGCGGCGGCGCTCGGGCTCTGGTCGATCGGACTGGGTGGCGAGCGCTTGCGCAAGGCCGCAATCGGGACGCTGGTCGTCGTCACGGGTGCGGTGGGAGCGCTCACGCTGCCCTACAACCGTGCGCTCACGGGAAGCGCCCGCAGCTTTCCGATCCAGCACTACGTCGATGTCGTCTACGGCGCCGGCAAGAACGACCTCGGCTTCGGGCCCGAGAAGGGGCTCGGCTGGAGCGGTCTCGATCCGTGGCCGGGCCACACACCCGCGGAAGCGCTCGTCACTTCGCAGTTCAATGCGTACGCGCTCGACAGTGAGCTATTTGGCTGGGCATGCGGCTCGCTCGTGTTCGCACTGCTGGCCCTCTTGGCCGGGCGCTGGAGCCGGATCGAGCGCGCGCTGGGCGCCTTCGCTTTCGCCGTAGTCGCGTCGAGCTGGCTTTACTGGTTCAACGGCGGCCCGGACTTCGGCGCACGCTACTGGTACCTCGCGTTCCTGCCGCTCGTGGTGTGGACGCTCGGGGGAATGCGACGCGCGACGAGCTGGTGTGAGCATCCGGCCCGCGTCGAGCTCTTCGTTGCAGCGGCGGTGACGGCCGCGTCGCTCTCGTGGTTGCCGTGGCGCGCTCTCGACAAGTACCGCGCTTACCGCGGAGTGCGACCGAGCGTCGTCGCCGCGGCGCCGATCGAATCGTTGGAGAACGCTCTCGTGCTGGTTGCGGGGCGCAGACATCCCGAGTTTGCGCAGGCAGCGTTGCTCAATCGTTTCGAGGATCCGCGCTCGACGGTTTCGTTCGCCTGGCTGCGCGACGCAGCGACCGTCGACGCTCTGATCGAGGCCTATCCGCAGCGTGCGCTCTACTGCCTGCGCGGGAGTGAGCTTCTGGGGCCGCTCGATGTCGACGCCGCGCGCCATTTGGCGCGGGAAGTCCCGGAGGAATCGAAGTGAGGGCGCTGGAGACTTACCGCGGATCGCGCGTGCTCGTCCTCGGCGGCGGTGGATTCGTTGGCACTTGGGTTGCGGCGACGCTCGCACACGCCGGCGCGGACGTGACCGTCTCGGCTCGTCATCCGGAGGCCGCGCGCTCGGCGTTGGCACGACACGGCGTGCGTTGCGAGGTACGGGCGTTCGACTTGGCGCACGCAGGCGAGGCGGCGCGGCTGCTCCAAGCGCTGAGGCCCTCCGTCGTCTTCAATCTGGTGGGTTATGGCGTGGATCCGAGCGAGCGCGACGAGGCGCTCGCCGTGAGGCTCAACTGCGAGCTCGTCGCCGAGCTCTCGGAGCACGTGCAGCCTGCGAGCGGTTGGCGCGGGCAGACGCTGGTGCATGCGGGCTCCGCTCTCGAGTTTGGTGAGCAGCGAGGTGACTTCGCGGACCCGTGGACGTGCGCGCCGACGACGCTCTATGGGCGTACCAAGCTCGGGGGAAGCGCGGCGCTGCGCGACATCACGCGTCGCCGCGGCGTGCGCGGGGTCACGGCGCGACTGTTCACGGTGTACGGCCCCGGCGAACATCCGTCGCGACTCCTGCCGACCCTGATGTCAGCGTCCAAGACCGAAGCGGCGATTCCGCTGACCGCGGGTCTGCAGCAACGGGACTTCACTTATGTCGGCGACGTCGCGCACGGTCTGTTGCGTCTCGGCGCATTGCACGAGGCGGTCGGGGAGCGGGCGCTCAACTTGGCGACAGGAAGACTGACGACGGTCCGAGAGTTTGCGAGCGAGGCGGCGCGTGTGCTCGCGATCGCTCCCGAGCGGCTGCGCTTTGGCGAGCTTCCCACGCGGACGGAAGAAATGTCCCACTCACCCGTCTCGATCTCGGCCTTGGAGAAGGCGCTCGCGTGGAAGCCCTCCACCGCGATCCGAGAAGGCCTGCACGAGGCGCTCGCCTTCGAGCGGGCGCATCCGGTCCTCTAGTTTTCCCCATGCCCCGTCCCCCTTCGATGCACCGAAAGCGCACGACGTGCCGAGCCTGCTCGGGAACGGACCTCGAGCTGTTCCTGCCGCTCGGGGACGTCGCGCTTGCGAACTCATTTCTGCGCTCGGCCGAGGAGTTCGACGCGGAGCTGCGTTTTCCGCTCGACGTCTACTTCTGCCGTGCGTGCAGCATGGTCCAGTTGTGCGACGTGATCGACCCGGAGCTGCTCTTTCGCAACTACCTCTACGTCACGGGCACCTCGGACACGATTGCGAAGCACAACGTGGGCTACGCGAAGACCGTGGTCGAGCGCGTCGGCGCGGGCGCGGACTCCCTGATCGTCGAGGCGGCCTCGAACGACGGTTCGCTGCTCAAGTGCTTCCAAAGTCATGGCGTGCGTGTGCTCGGCGTAGAACCCGCGACGAACATCGCTGAGAAGGCGAATGCAGCGGGCGTGCCGACGACGAATGAGTTTTTCAACTCGCGCAAGGCCGTCGAGCTGCGCGCGGAGCACGGACCGGCCAAGGCGGTGATCGGGAACAATGTCCTTGCGCACGTCGACGACCCCGTCGACTTCTTGCGCGGCTTCAAGGCGCTGCTCGACCACGACGGGCTCGCGATCTGCGAGGTTCCGGAACTCGCGGAGTTCGTCGAGCGACTCGAATACGACACGGTCTACCACGAGCATCTCTCGTATTTTTCGGTGACGTCGTTGATGCGCGTGTGCGAGGAAGCCGGACTGCGCATCCTGCGCATCGACCACGTGGCCGTGCATGGCGGTTCAGTGCGAATGTACGCGGCGCCGGTCGAGCGCGCGCCCGAGCACGCGCCCGAGGTCTTGGCGATGAGTGCCAAGGAGCGAACCGCGGGCATCGCCTCGCCCGAGCGGCTGCGACGCTTCGCGCGCGAGGTCGAGTCGCAGCGAGCGGGCCTGCTCGAGCTCTTGGAGCGTCTCCATGCGCAGGGGCGCAGCGTCGGCGCCTACGGCGCACCGGCTAAGGGCAACACACTGCTCAACTACTGCGGCATCACGACGCGCTTGATTCCGTGGACCGTCGACAAGAGTCCTCTCAAGGTGGGGCTCTTCACACCGGGGTCGCACATTCCCGTGCTGCCCGCGACGGAGCTGCTGGCGCGTCAACCGGATTTCTGCTTGATCCTCGCTTGGAACTTCGCGGACGAGATCCGCGCGCAGCAAGCCGAGTACGCGCGCCGCGGCGGTCGCTTCATCTTGCCAATCCCGCGCGCACGCATCGTCTGAACTCGCCCCGAGCGCGCGGAAGGGGCTCCCCGCGCTGCTAGAGTGCGGCCATGTCGTCAGGCCGCTCGATCCTCGCCTGTGCGCTGCTCATCGCGGTGGTGTTCGTCGCGTTCGCGCCGGCGCTCGACGCGGTGTTCGTCAACTGGGACGACTCGGAGCTCTTGCTCGAAAACCCGCATTTCCGCGGCTTGGGGCGTGAGAATGTCGCGTGGTGCTTCACGACGAACCATGCAGGCCCGTACCAGCCGTTGACGTGGCTCTCGTATGCGTTCGATCACGCGTTGTGGGGGATCACGGACCGCCTCGACGCACCCGAGGCGCGCGGATTTCACCTGACGAACATCGTGCTGCACGCGCTCACGGCCTGCGGCGTCTTTGCACTCGCACGGAGACTGCTCGGGGGCGTCGCCGTCGCGTGGATCGCGGCTGGTTTCTTCGCACTCCACCCGTTGCGCGTCGAGTCGGTCGCGTGGGTGACCGAGCGACGGGATGTTCTGTACGGTGCGTTGCTGGTCGCGAGCCTCTTGGCGTGGCTCGAGTGGCGAGCCTCGATCGAAGGCAAGGTAGCGAGGCGAGGTGCGGTCTTCGCGACAGTTGGCGCGTCGACTGCGGGTGCGGTCTCCCTGCTGGTGAGCACGGAGGGGCCCGCGGGGGAATGGCTGCGCTTTTCCTTCGCTCCGTGGGGCGTCGGCGCCTCGCTGCTGCTCTTCGTCGCGGCGTTCGTCTCGCTCGCGCGTGCGTTCACCGGGGCTCGCTCGGGGTTCTTGATGATCGCGGCGCTGTGTTTCGTGCTGTCGCTGCTCGCGAAGGCCTCAGGCATGACGTTCGCGCTCGCGCTGCTCGTCATCGAGTGGGGCATCCTGCGTCGTGAGGTCCGGCGTACGTGGATCGACAAGGTTCCATTCGCAGCGCTCGGGGTGGTGGCCGGTGCGCTCGCCTACATGGGCCAAGCCGCGCAGCCG
Source organism: Planctomycetota bacterium (assembly GCA_044355055.1). Lineage (GTDB taxonomy): Bacteria > Planctomycetota > UBA1135 > UBA1135 > F1-120-MAGs118. The sequence continues at coordinate 6,892 of JBIKYW010000085.1, forward strand.
CAGGCCGTGGCGAGCTGGGAGAGTCACACGCTCGGCGAGCGGTGGACGCAGGCTTGCTACGGACTTGTTTGGTACCTGCGCAAGTCGCTGTGGCCTTCCGAGCTCCAGCCGATCTACGAGTTGCCCTCGGATGTGGCATGGAGCGAGCCGCGCTTCGCTGGCTCCATCTTGATCGTCCTTGCAGCGATCCTGATTCTGTTCGCGCTGCGCCGACGCGTGCCCCCGGTTGTGGCTGCCTTCGTGCTCTACGCGCTGAGCGTCGCGCCCATGCTCGGGCTCGCGCAGTGCGGTCCGCAGCTGGTCGCCGATCGCTACTCGTACGTGCCGACGATCCCGCTCGCGATCTTGGCTGCCCACGCACTGTTTCGATGCTTCCCGCTTCGCGGTGCGTTGGCGTGCGGCGTCGCGGCATGTGTCGGACTCGCTCTGCTCACACGCGAGCAGTGTGGAGTTTGGCGCGACTCGCACTCGCTGTGGAGTTGGAGCATCTCGGTCGAGCCGCGCAGCGCGATCGCGCAGACTGCGTTTGCGGAACATGCGAAGGAGCGCGCGTTCGCGAGTTGGGATGCCGTGGAGCGCCGACGGCTTCTCTCGGATTCCCTCGCTCACTACGCCGTGGCGCTCGAGCTGGAGACCGCACCGCGCACCGCGTGCAATGCCGCCGTCGTCGAACTCGAGCTCGCGGGCAGCGGCGATGCCGACGCATCGTCGCGACGTCTTCGTGCGCTCGAACTCGGACGAGCAGCCCTCTCCGTCGCCCTGCGCGACGGCACCTCGCCGTCTCAGCCGCACTTGGTCAGCGGTCTCGCGCTGTTTCACCTCGGACGTTTCGGCGAGTCAGTGCGCGAGCTGCAATTGCACCTCGACCTCGAGCCGCAGAGCGTGGTCGGCTGGAGTCATCTCGGAGTGGCCCTGCTCGAGCTTGGACGTGCCCGCGACGCGCAGGTGGCGCTCTCGCGCGCGGTGGAGCTGCGGCCTATGGAGCGCAGTGCGAATTGGTATCTGGCGCTCGCTTGCGAGCGCAGCGGGGACCTCGAGCGCGCCGTGGCGCACTACGAGGCTGTCCTGAGGCTCGCCCCGGGGCACGCGGATGCCGCTTCGGCGCTCGCACGGCTCCGCGGGCGCTGACCGAGTGGCCCTCGGCTTGCGCGCTTGCCACAATCAGCGCTCGCCATGACGCCCCGCATCGCCGCATTGCTCGCACTTGCCGCTTCCGCGACTGCTCAGGTCCAGCCCGACGCCGTGCTTCTGCGCACGCCGGACGTGAGCCGCGACAAGATCGTGTTCCGCTACGCGAACGATCTGTGGCTCGTCGACAAGGTGGGCGGCGTCGCGTCACCGCTCTCGTCGCCCGCGGGGCCTGAGTCCAATCCGAAGTTCAGTCCCGACGGCTCGCGCATCGCGTTCACGGCGGGCTACGACGGCGGGCAAGACATCTACGTGCTCGACCTCGTGGGCGGAGTTCCGCGCCGCGTCACGCACCATCCGGGGAACGAGACCCTCTGCGACTGGCAACCCGACGGCAAGGCGCTCGTCTACACCACCAATGCGTACTCGGGCCAGCCGCGCGCGGGGCAGCTCTTCCGCGTCTCGACCGAAGGTGGCGAACCGGAGAGACTTCCCGTGCCGTACGCGGGCTTCGGCACCGTCGATGAGACCGGCTCGTGGCTCGCCTACACGCCTCACGGCAGCGAGATCCGCAATTGGAAGCGCTACCAAGGCGGCCTCGCGGAAGACATCTGGCTCTTCAACCTCGTCACCTTCGAGTCGCGGCGCATCACCGAGCACTTGGGCTCGGATGTGCTGCCCATGTGGCACGGTGCGTCGGTCTTCTACGTGAGCGACGCGGGCGCGAAGGCGCGCGCGAACTTGTGGTTGTACGACGTTCAGAAGAAGAGCTCGGAGCCGATCACGGAGTTCGCGGACAGCGATGTGCGCGCGGCGTCGATCGGACCGGAGGACATCGTGTTCGAGAACGGCGGCAAGCTGTGGCGCTGCGAGCTCGCGACGCGCCTGACCGCGCCGGTTCAGATCGTGTTGCCCGGCGATCGGCCCAAGCTGGTTCCGCACACACTCGCGCTCGCGGGCGAGCTCGCCTCGGTCACGCCCGGGCCGAGCGCGGCGCGCGTGCTCGTCGAGGCACGCGGCGAGCTGTTCGACGTGCCCGTGGGCGAGGGCGTGACGCGCAACTTGAGTGCGAGCGACGGCGTCGCTGAGCGCTATCCCGCGTGGAGTCCCGACGGGAAGTCCATCGCGTATTTCTCCGATGCGTCGGGCGAGTACGAGCTGTGCGTGCGCCCGGTCGATGGCTCGGCGCCGGAGAGGCAGCTCACCAAGCTCGGTGCAGGCTGGCGCTACGGTGTCTCGTGGTCGCCCGACTCGCGCTCGCTCGCCTTCACGACGAGCAAGGGCGAGCTGTGGCAGATGCGCGCGGAGGACGGAACTCCGCGACTCGTCGCCAAGAACGCCGATGGAACGCCACCCACTCCGTCGTGGTCGCCCGACTCCCGTTGGATCGCGTATGCGATGCGCTCCGGCGCGACGCGCCTGTCGGCGGTCTTCGTTCACGACGTCGAGTCCGGCGACTCGCGCCAGGTGACGAGCGGACTCTACGACGAGAGTTCGCCCGCGTTCGACCGCTCGGGCGATTGGCTGCACTGCGCTTCGCAGCGCATGTTCCACGACGTCGGCTCCGAGGTCGACGAGA
>JBIKYW010000525.1:0-2872 GCA_044355055.1 Planctomycetota bacterium
CGGCCGTATTGACCGCACCGCGCCGCTCCTGCCGCGCGTTTTGTTGCGCGAGCCGGCGAGCGCGCTCTCCCGCGCGGACGCCGTGATTCTCACGCGGGTCGATCAGGCTTCGACGGCGGAGCTCACCGACCTGCGCCGCGCCGTCGAGCGGCACGCGCCCGGCAAGGCTCTCGCGCTCGCGAGCCACGCGCCCGCACGTTTGCGCGCGCTCGATGGCGAACGTTCCGAGCTCGCCGAGCTGCGGGGCCGCGAGGTCGACGTAGTCAGCGGCATCGGCAATCCCGCAGCGTTTCAGCGCACGCTCGAAGCGCTAGGTGCGCGCGTGACGGAGCATCGACGCTTTCCCGATCACCACGCGTTCACGGCGTCCGACCTCGCGGGCCTCGGTACACGCTGGATCGTGGTCACGGCGAAGGACGCGGTCAAGCTGCGAGCGCTCGCGTCGCCCGCGCTCGGTTCGCTGCGCGTGCTCGACATCGAGCTGCGATTCCACGAAGGACAAGCCGCGCTCGGCGCGCTGCTCGAATCGCTCGGGACTTCGCGTGCCCAGCGCGAGCGCGCCGCGCTGCACGAGGGGCTCCATGGCTGAGCGCGAATGGCCGCTCCCGTGGCTGGAAGTTGCCGGTGATCGCGGCGGCGCCCTGCAATACGTGCAGTATTTGCTGTATCGGGGCGCTGTGGGAGTGGGCTCGCGGCTGCCTCTCGCGGGGCGCAAGGCGATGTCGCACTCGCTCAGCGCGATCGCGCGCACGTTCGATCGTGGCCGTGCGCGCGCGGCGCGCGAGTTTGTTGCGCAGGCCTATCCCGATCTTTCGGAGCGCGAGCGCGAGGCTCTCGTGCTCGGAGCCTGGCGCCACCTGATCGAGCTCGTGCTCGAGGACGCGCGCTTCAACGACGCGGTCCTCGGCCCGCGCCTTCGTGAGCACTTCGAGGTCGAAGTCACGGCGGAGGCCCGTGCGGCCGCAGAAGCGGGACGTGGGGGACTGATCGTCGTGCCCCACGTCGGAATGTGGGAAGCGCTGCCCGCGCTCGCGCCCGAGGTCGGTTTCGCTCCGACGTACGCGGTGTCGCGCCCGCCGAAGAATCGCTACCTCGCGCGACACGCGCAGGAGCTGCGCGAGGCTCGCGGCTACCGTTTGATCCCGCGCCACGGCGCGATCGAGCATCTGATGGCCGCCGTCGAAGGCGGCGCGTGGGTGGGGCTCATGCTCGATCAGCGCGCGCGGGGCAAGACGGTGCTCGCGCCGTTCTTTGGGCGAGCCGCGCACTGCGAGCGCTCGATCGCGGTGCTCGTGCGGCGCCTGCGACGCCCGGTCCTGTTCGCCGCCGGCTACCGCACCGACGAGCCGTTCCGCTACCGCGCCGTGTTCGAGGCTCCGCTCTCCGTGGAACAGCTTTCCGCCATGAACCCGGAAGAGATTGCCGGGGCGCTCAACCGCGAGATGGAGCGCCTGATCCGGCGCGCTCCGGAGCAGTACTTCTGGCTGCACGACCGCTACCGCCATGCTCCCGCGTCCACAGGGGCGTGAGCGCCCTTCCGCCGTCTACACTCAAGGCCGTCCCAACGTCGAAAGCACCTGCCCCATGTACATCGTCACCGGAGGCGCCGGGTTCATCGGCTCGAATCTCGTGCGCGGGCTGAATCGCCGCGGGATCGACGACATCCTCGTCGTCGACGACCTCGAGCGCGGCGACAAGCACCTGAACCTCAACGGCGTGCGCTTCGCGGACTTCGTCGACTACCGCGACTTCATCGCGGGCGAGCTCGGTCGCTTCGGCAGGCCCGCCGCGGTGCTGCACCAAGGCGCGTGCTCCGACACGACCGAGCGCGACGGGCGCTACATGCTCTCCGTCAACTACGAGTACTCCAAGCGCCTGTGCGAGTGGAGCGCGTCGCTCGGTGTGCCGTTTCTCTACGCGAGCTCGGCCGCGACCTACGGCGACGGCTCGCAGGGCTTCCGCGAGGAGCCCGCGTGCGAGTGGCCGCTCAACGTGTACGGCTTCTCCAAGCAGCTCTTCGACCGCTGGGTGCGCGTGCGGATGCCGCAGCAGCGCTCGCAGGTCGTGGGTCTGCGCTACTTCAACGTCTACGGGCCGCAGGAGAACCACAAGGACCGCATGGCGTCCGTGATCTTCAAGCTGCACGGACAGGCGACGCGCAGCGAGCCGCTCAAGATCTTCGAGGGCAGCGAGCGCTTCGTGCGCGACTTCGTCCACGTCGACGACTGCGTGGCTGTCAATCTGCACTTCCTCGACAACCCTGGACGCAGCGGCATCTTCAACTGCGGCTCGGGTCGCGCCGAGAGCTTCGAAAAGCTGGCTCGCTGCACCGCGAGCCACTACGCGGGAGCGCGCGTCGAGTACATGCCGTTTCCCGCGGATTTACAGGGCAAGTATCAAGCGTTCACGCAGGCCGATCTCACGCGCCTGCGCGCGCAGGGCGGCTACACGGAGCAGTTCAAGACGCTCGAGCAAGGCATCGCGGAGTACGTCGCAGTGCTCAAGGCGACGGGCGGCTACCATCGCGAGCAGGGGAACGGATGAAGGCAGCGGAACTCCAAGCGGTGCTCGAGCGTCTCGCGCGTCCGCGCGTGCTCGTGATCGGCGACTTGATCCTCGATCGCTATGTGTCGGGCGATGTCGAGCGGATCTCGCCGGAGGCGCCGATTCCGGTGCTCAATGCGCGCGCGACGGCCGAGAAGCTCGGCGGCGCGGGTAACGTCGCCGCGAACCTGCGCTCGATGGAAGCGGAGGTCGAGATCGTCGGCGTCGTCGGCAACGACGGGCGCGGACGCATGCTCTCGGAGATGCTCGGCTCGCTCGGCGTCGAGACCGGCGGTGTGATCGCCGATGCGACGCGCCCGACCACCGA
>JBIKYW010000526.1:0-2866 GCA_044355055.1 Planctomycetota bacterium
TGTCGTTCATGGAGAACGAGGTCCTCGCCGAGCGCTCGCCGCTCTTCGGGCGCCGCACCGCCCAGCGCCGCCTCGAGCCGCTGCGCCCGCTGGAGACGCTGCCGTTCTTCCCGTACTGGTCGCTCGAAGAGCGCGTGCTCGGCTACTCGGTGCTCGGCGGCATGCCCGCCTACCTGCGCCGCTTCGACGCGTCGCGCCCGCTGCGCGAGAACCTCTTGCGCGACGTGCTGCGGCCCGAGGGCTTCCTGTTCGACGAGGTGCAGTTCCTCCTGCGCTCCGAGCTCTCCAATCCCGCCACCTACAACTCGCTGCTCGCCGCCATCGCGCGCGGCTCCTCGAAGCTCAACGACATCGCCACCGACGTCGGCGTCGACTCGACCACCGCCAACAAGTACCTGCACACGCTGCGCGAGCTGCGCCTCGTCGAGCGCGAGGTCCCGCTCACCGATCCCGACCCGCTGCGCTCGCGCCGCGGCAGCTACCGCATCGCCGACCGTTTCCTGCAGTTCCACTACCGCCACCTGCAGCCGCACCTCTCGCTGATCCACGCCGGTCGCGGAGCGCGCGTGCTCGAGCAATTCATCGAGCCCGACCTCCCGCGCCTCCTCGACGAAGCCAAGGTCGACTTCGTCCTCGACCACCTGCGCCACGAGGCCGCCGAGCTCGTCGGCGACGAACTCCCCGACGTCGCCCGCCACCCCGGCCGCTACATCCGCGCCGTCGCCCGCACCACCTCCGGCCGCCCCGTCGCCGCCATCGTGCTCCCTGACGAAAAGCTCTCCACCGCCACCCTCGAGTCGGAGCTCGCGACCCTCACCGAAGCCCTCGGCGCCGCGCCCCTCAAGCTCACCTACGGCCTCACCGCGCGCCCCGACCGCCCGCTCGAGGTCGAGCGCGTTCCCGACGACGAACTCGTTTGACCTTCGCGAAGAGCGCGAGCGGGCGCGGCCTCGAAGGAAGAGCCCACGCGGAATCGAAGGGTCAGGCAGACGCCGACGTCTCGGCGATCGCTGCTCGCCGAACCGTCGAACTCACGCTCGGCGCGCGAGGGCCTCGAAGACGACGGCGACGGCTTCGGCACCGGGGTCGTTGCAGCCCTTGAGCCGGGCCGACGGCACGTAGGCCGAGCGACCGGCGCGAGCGCGAGTCATCGCCGCAGTCGAGTCGGCCCCGCTGCGGGCGGCGTGCATGGCGGCGGCGGTGCCCCCGTTCAGCGCCGCGAGCGCCGGCGCCAGCGCGTCGATCATCGTGCGGTCGCCAGGAGCGGCACCGCCGACCTGCATCACGCGCTGCAATCCTGACGACAGCGACGCCAACGCATCGTCGCCGCGCGCAGCGGCGTCACCGGCTGCTGCAAAGAAGATCCCGAGCAACACCCCCGACGAGCCGCCCATCGTCTGGGCAAGCTGGACGCCGAGCGCGCGGTACAGCGCGGCGGTGTCGGCGAGGGGGAGGTGCGCGATCTTCTCGGTGAGCGCGCGCGCGGCGGTGGCCAGAGTCGTGCCAGTGTCGCCATCGCCAGATCGCGCGTCGAGCGCGTTCAGTGTCGACTCGGCGTCGATCAGGGCGCGGCAGCAGCGCTCGATCAGCGCGCGGCGCTCGGGATGCGGCGAGGCCGACACTGCGGGCGCGCTCAGCCCGTCCGGCAGCGGACGAAGTTGGACGTCGACGAGCGCGGTCACGCGCGGCCACGCGTTGGTGCCGACCGGTGCCTGCAGCGCGGCAATCCGTTGGCTGTTCACCGGCAAGAGCGACAGCGAAAAACCATGCATGTCGAGCGATGACATGAGAACTGCGGGGCCGACGAGCCACTTCACGCGCGCACCGAGGGCCGAGCGACGAAGTTCTTCCACGAGGACGCTCATCTCGAGCGTCGTCGTGCCGCCCAAGTTGTTGAGCAGTGCGACATGGTCTCCCTGCCCCACGTGCGGCAGCAGCTTCTCGACCACCATCGCCATGGCGGCTTGCGCGCCGCTGAAGTCGACCAGCTCAATTCCCGCCTCACCGTGGATGCCGATGCCGAGCTCGGCTCGACCTGCGGGAATGCGGTCTTCGCGTGCGGAGCCGGGCACCGTGCAAGTGCCGAGCGACATGCCGATGGAGACGACGTCGGCGATCACCGCGCGAGCCGCCGCTGCAACCTCGGCCAGAGACGCACCCTGCTCGGCGAGCGCGCCGGCGATCTTGTGGACCAACAGAGTGCCCGCCACGCCGCGCGCCTGCGGCAAGTCCGGCAGCGCAACGTCGTCGTCGACGATGACCATCTCGACCTGACGTCCGAGGGCGCGGGCGCGCTCGGCGGCGAGGCCGAAGTTCAAACGGTCGCCCGTGTAGTTCGTCACGATCAACAGACACCCGGCGCGGCCGGTCACCGCGAGGATGCCCGCGAGCACGGCGTCGACCGAGGGGCTCGCGAACACGTCGCCGCAGACCGACGCCGTCAGGAGGCCCGACCCGACAAACCCCGCTTGGGCCGGCTCGTGACCCGAGCCACCGCCCGACACCAGCGCCACCTTGCTGCCGTCGTGCTCGGCGCGAACCACGACCTTGATGTGCGGGTAGCCGTCGAGCCGAGCGAGCTGTCCACCCGACGCGCGCACGAGACCGTCGATGGCCTCGGTGACGAGGGACTGTTTGTCGTTGATGAACTGCGGGTGGATCATGGGCGGATAGAGACTCCAAGCGGCTGACTTCCGCCACAGTCGGCCGACGTCGATCGCGCGCTAGAGGCTTGCCGCGACGGACCCATCCGTCAAGGGCCCGCGAGCGTCGCCCGCTCGAATCGGAGAGCGCTCTGCGCGATCCGCGAGGCATGCTGAGTGACTTGCGGCCCGCTCGATGGCGTCCGCATGAAGAAGAGCGCCGC
>JBIKYW010000527.1:0-2862 GCA_044355055.1 Planctomycetota bacterium
TGGGCCGCGAGCGTGGCATTGCCGGCGGCCGAGGCCGCGCTGGCCTGCTGCTCGAGGCTCTGGAGTTGTTGGGCGACGGCCGCCTTGTTCTGGGCAAAGGCGCCCGTGGCCAGCACGGCAGCCGCGAGGAGGATCTGAGTGTTGCGGATCATCGTGGGTGAACGAAAAACGAGTTCCTGAGGGGGCCCGCAGACGACCGAAGTGGCCACCGACGGACAGAGAGCTTCTGGACGAATTGTCCTCCTGCCGAGTTCGGGCGTGAAGGCAGGAAATCGAGTTTTTCCGGCCTCGCACCCGCGACTCCCGATTTCAGACGCAGAATGCGAAAGAGCTTCCGGATCGGCAGGGGGAGCCGCAGGGCCGCGCTCGGCCGCGCCAAGGGCAGGCGCTAGAAGGTCGATCCACGGGACGCCCATGGCCGGAAATCCGAGCGGATCCATCGCCAAGACCTTCGCCGCGCTCGCGTCCGGAGACGCGCTCGGCCGGGTCGTGGCGTTCTTGGCGGGCGCGTTCGTCGCCCGCGAGCTCGGACCGGCGATGTTCGGCGTGATGGCCTTCGGACAAGCGGTGGTCTTGTACTTCACGCACCTCGCGGCCTGCGGCGTCGAGTTGACGGGAACGCGCGACATCGCGGCGGATCCCTCGCGCGTGCGCACCGTCGCGCCGTCGATCCTCGGCGTTCGCACGCTGGTCTCCGCCGCCTTGGCCGCGGTGTTGGCGGGCGGCGCGCTCGTCTTGCTGCCGCCGCTCGACGCAGCGGTGGTGAGCCTCTACGCGCTCACGTTGTTCGGTCACGGCCCGAGCCCGAAGTTCGTGCTCGTCGGCCTCGCGCGCCCGCTGCCCGTCGCGATCGCGCGCACGGCGGGAGAAGCGCTGTACGCCGTGCTCGTTCTCGCGCTGGTGCGCACCGCCGACGACATCGTGTACGTGCCTTGGGCTCAAGCGCTCGGCGATGTGCTGGCTGTGTTGTTGATGCTGCTCGCGTTGCGTCGACTCGGGCACACCCTCCCGTTCGAGCTCGACTGGCCCGCGGTGCGACCGCTCTTCGCCCGCTCCTTCCCGCTCGTGCTCAACATCCTGCTCGGACTCTTGATCTTCAACTCCGACCTGCTCGTGCTGCGCGCGTTTCGCGATGCGCAGATCGTGGGCTGGTACTCGGCGAGCTATCAGCTGATCAGCTTCCTGATCAACATGGCGGGCGCGTACTCCCTGAGCCTGATGCCGGCGCTGACGCAAGCGCGCAGTGAGAGCGGAGAGCGGCGCGCGCTCTACGTCGACTCGCTCGCCCAAGCGCTCTGCGTCGGCGTCCCGATCGCAGTGGGCGGGGCTCTGTGCGCGAGCGGTCTCATCGAGCTCGTCTTCGGGGCGAGCTACGAGCCCTCGGCCATGCCGCTGACAGTCCTCTTGGCGTCGATCCCGTTCCTTCTGTGGAAGGATGTCGCGATGGTCGGGATGGTGGTCGCGGGCAAGGAGAAAGCTGTGCTGCGCATGACGATTGCGGCGGTGCTGTTCAACCTCGTGGCCAACCTGCTCGTGATCCCGCGCTGGGGCATGGTCGGCGCTGCGGCGACGACGCTCGCCACGGAAGTTCTGCGCGCGGTGCTCGGCGCGTGGTACGTGCGCGGACTCGGCCTGCCGCTCCTCGGAGTCGCGCGGCTGTGGCGCACGGTGCTCTCGGCCTCTGCGATGGCCGTCGCGCTGTTGGCGATCCCGACTCCGCGGGTGACCCTGCTCGGAGTCACGCTGCCCGAGGTTCTCCTGCGGGTCGTTGCAGGGGCCTTCGTGTACGCGCTCACGCTCGCGGCGCTCGGCGGCGTCGAGTGGCGTCGCGGGGCGCTCCCGCGCCTGCGCGTCTGAGTTCCTAGTAGCGCAGCTCGAACAAGCGCGCGTCGCGGCCGGGCCCCCACTGCGTCACGACGAAGAACCGATCGTACTCGGTGTCCTCGAGCTTCAGCTTCGACTGCCCGCCGGTGAGCTTCTCGACGAGCGCAGGGACGGTGTTCGAGTGGCCAGCGACCACGGCGACCGAGCCGCGCGGGAGCGAGTCGAGCGCGGAGAGCAGCGTGTCCGGCGAGCGTGCGGGAACGATCTGCACGTTGACGCCGCAGGCGACCGAAAGGAGTGAGACGGTCTGCTGGGTGCGCTGGTACTCGGTCGCGAAGATGTGGGTCACGCCGCTCTTCGCGAGCATCTCTGAGATGCGCTTGGCGCGCGCGGCGCCCGCCTCGGTGAGGTTGGGGTCTTCCTTGGGCTCCGCGGCCTTCTCGGCGTGCCGCACGAGCACGATCGTGCGCGGAAAGTCGAGGCTGCGCAGCGCATCGGGTGCTCCGGTGTCGGCCTGCGGCAGCGACGCGGCGACGAAGAGAGCGCTCAGGCCGAGCGTGAGAACCGCCAGCGCGGCGCGGCGAGTGTGCGAGGACTTCATCACAGGTATCCGAGCTCCTTCAGCTTGCGTGTCTCTTCGGCGTCGAGCTGCACCTTGCGCGCCGAGCCGCGGTTCTTTTGCTCGTCCGTCCAGGCCTCCAACGTCGCCGCCATGGCCGCGGTGCGCTCGGGCTCGGCCTCGGAGAGGTCGCGCAGCTCCTTGGGGTCCGCGTCGAGGTCGAAGAGCATCGTCTTTTCCCACGTGTAGTGCCGCACGAGCTTCCAGCGGCCTTCGCGCAGAGAGGACACGCACATGCGCTTGCCCCATGCGACCTCGGAGTCGGGCAGCCACGTGATCGAAAAGGCCTTCGCGTTCGGATCGACGACCTCCGTGCCTTCGGGCGAGACGTGCGCGAGCAGGCTGCGCGCGCGCGCCGCCTTCGCGAAGTCGAGCCCGAGCACATCGAGGACGGTGCCGAACACCGTGCGGGTCTCGAC
>JBIKYW010000528.1:0-2858 GCA_044355055.1 Planctomycetota bacterium
CCATGTTGTCGTCGATCACGCGCAGCGGCACGCCGTTGACGTTCGCTGTCACGCTGCCCGCGTTCAGAACGTAGAAGCGCATCTGGAGATCGTCGGGCTGCAGGTTGGTCTGCAAGCCTTGAAACACGTCCTGCTGGATGCCGGTTCGGAACATGAACGCCCAGCGACGCTTCTCGGCACCGTCGCCGAGCTCGAAGTCCACCACCGCCGCGTTGCCAGTGATCGGAATGACCTTGTCCGCCGTGCCGTCGCGATCGAAATCAAGCGCAACCTTCGAGGGTTCCGTGCGCAAGAGGAGCGGCCCCTTCTCCAGCGACTGGAACACACCCGAGCTGCCCTTCGCTCCGAGTGGCACGATCGGCCAGATCGCGTAGAGATCATCCGCGTTGTAGATCGGGCGCTGAACGTCGTCGATCGACTTCAATGCCTCGAAGGCGGTCGTCGCGGTCACGGGCGCGGCCGCGGGCTCGAGCTTCGGCTGCGCCGGAGGTGTCGGTGCGTTCGGATCCGCGGGGGCCGGCGCGCCGTAGCCTTCGCGCACCAACCACTCCCAGCGCTGCTTGCACTGGGTGTAGAAGTTGTGCTTCAGGTCGACCTTCTCGAAGTACTCGGTCGCCTTGCCGTAGTACTCGCAGGTCTTCTTCAGGTCCTCCTGCCCCTTCGCACGGTACGTGACGTCATGACAGATCGCGACGGCACTCGCCGTGCGGGCCGCCATGAAGTAGTCCCCGACCGCCACGAAGCCATCGGTGATCGCCACGAACTCGGCCGAGCACAGCTCGAAGGCCGGCCCCTCCTTCGCGCCGTTGCGGTTCAACTCGAACTTCTGCATCGACGTGCGGAACTGATCGATCAGCACGTAGCGCTGCTTGCGGTTTTGGGGATCGGTGGCGAGCGTCGAGTGGTAGACGTAGATCTTGCTGACGAAGTCGCTCTTGAAGGCGTCCTTCCAGCACTTGGTCAGCATCTCGAACTCCTTCTCGATCTCATCGGAGTTCGCCGAAGCCATCTGCGCCGCCAGCTCGTCGACGTAGTTGACCGCCTCGTCTTGGTACGACTTCAGGAGCTTGGTCACCTCGTCGTAGTTGCGGATCGCGATCTGGGGGCGCAGCTTGCCCTTGAACTCCGCGTTGCGGTCCTGCGCCGCGCCGACCGCGGGAGGCTCGACCCAGGGCGCAGCGGCCGGGAAAAGCGGTGCGACAGACCCGAGGCAAGCGAGGAGTGTCGAGAGCATCATGGGGCGAAGGCGCCTGAGCGCGATTCAACGGCACGCCTGCGAGCCCCGATGCACGCGGAGAGCACCTCCGCACGAGCACCGGACGCGGGCGTTGCTTGGGGAGTCTAGCCTCGCGCCCGAGGCGGTCACAATCCGCCGCCGCGCCGCCCGCTCATGCGCTTCAAGAATTCGCGCTCGCGTTCGCTCAGCGAACCGATGCCCTGCTTGTGGATGCGATCCAAGAGCTGGTCGAGGCGCGCCTCGTCCTCGGCGACGCTGGCCTGCCGTCGCGCTTCGCTGCGAGCCGCCATGGCGGCCCAAGGGTCCCACCACAGCGCCCCACTCTTGGCGAGCACAAAGCCCAACGCGGCTCCGCCCAGATGCACGACGTGAGCCGCTCCGCCGGAGCCGCGCACCAATCCAAACAGATCGAGGCCCACGTAGACCGTCGCCACCAACCACAGTCGCACGGGCACGAAGAGCACGATCACCATGGCCTGCGGCCGAAGCGTCGCCATGGCGACCACGAGGAGAAGAACGGCCCCCGAAGCCCCCACGACGAGCAGGCTCTGACCGAACACCAGCGCCACCAAGAGCTGGAGCACGCCCGGCACGACGATGCCGAGCCCGTAGATCGAGAGGAACCTCCGCGGACCGAGCAGGCTCTCCAGCCAAGTCCCGAAGAAGTACAGCCCGATCAAGTTGCCGAGCAGGTGCATCGGCTCGTTGGGACTGTGGAGGAATCCGTAGGTGAAGACCTGCCACAGCGGAGGCCACGGCGCGAGCTCGCGCCACATCGGGACGTTCAGCGCCAGCGCGTTGTGAATCTTCGCGAAGAAGGGCACCGCGTCGTAGAGAAACAAGAAAGGCAGCGCGAGGGCGACGTTGACGACGAGCAGCGCCTTCACGACCGAGGTCATCCGCGGAAGCGCGAACTGACCGGCCGTGTCTGCGGGATCGACGTACGCCATGGCGGTGCGCTAGCGAGCGTAGGTCAAGTCGAGATGGCCGCTGCTTCGCGCTGCGGCCGTCAGCGTGTTCGCCATCAGCATCGCGATGGTCATCGGACCGACGCCTCCGGGCACTGGAGTGATGGCTCCCGCAACCGCGCTCGCGCCCGCGAAGTCCACATCGCCGACCAAGCGTCCATCCGGCAGTCGGTTGATGCCGACATCGAGCACGATCGCGCCGGGCCGAATCCAGTCCGCCTTCACCATCTCCGGACGCCCCACCGCGGCCACGAGAACGTCGGCGTCGCGGCATACCCCCGGAAGATCGGCGGTCTTGCTGTGGCAGATCGTCACCGTCGCGTCGCGAGCGAGCGCGAGCAGCGCGAACGGCTTGCCCACGAGCATCGAGCGACCGATCACGACCACGCGCTTGCCCGCGAGCTTCGCGCCGAGCTGGTCGCACAATTCGATGCAACCCGCGGGCGTACACGGAACGAGCCCGGGCGTCCCCATCGCCAGCGCCGCGACGTTCTCGGGGTGGAGCCCGTCCACGTCCTTCGCGGGATCGAGGGCACGGACGATGGCGTCGGAGTCCAAGCCCTTCGGAAGCGGCAGCTGCACGAGGATCCCGTGGACGCTGGGATCACCGTTGAGCTCGCGCACGAGCGCGAGAAGCTCGGTCTGCGAGATCG
>JBIKYW010000086.1:0-9558 GCA_044355055.1 Planctomycetota bacterium
CCGACGCAATTGCCGCGGACGATCCGCTCGCGATCCACGGGAGTCTCGCGAGTCGCTATCGCGGCCGTTGGAGCGGTGATGCGACGGACCACGACCTCTACGAGACGCTCAGCCTCGACGTCGGCGACGCGAGCAAGGATCCGGTCACGGCCCACGTGCTGGGACGCGTTGCCGCGGATCTCGATGGCCAGACGGATCGCGACAACCAGTTCGTGTACCCGAGTCTCGCCGATACGTGGAGCGATCCGGTCACGGGCCTATTGTACGAAGCCTACATCGACATCAGCGCGCCACCGCGACTGGCGGCACTGCGTGCAGGTCGACAAGTGGACACTCAGACTCCGGTGTTCGCCCACTTCGACGGCGTCAGCTTGGTTTCGAAGACCGCGGAGACGTGGAAGCTGCGCGGCGGAACCTACGGTGGCGTGCCTGTGCGCCTGTACGAGTCGTCGACGACGGGGGACCAGATCTTCGGTCTTTGGGGCGAGGCGCAGCCGTGGAGCGGCGGTCGCGTGCGCATGGACTGGATGCACGTGGAGGACAAGGATCGCTTCAGCGCGAACTCGAGCGATCTCGTCGGTGCGAATGTGAGTCAGCGGCTCGGCGAGCGCGCGCGCGTCGAAGCGAACTACACCCGCTTGGAGCAACAGAACCGCGACCTGCGTGTGCGCGGCAGTTGGAACGATCCAGCGCGCGACCTCACGGTACAGCTCAGCTGGTATCGGCTCTTGGAGGAGCAGCGCGACTACGCGCTGGAGTTCGATCCCTACTTCGCATCGCTGCAGACGTTCGAGCCCTTCGACCAGATTCGACTGCACGCGGCGAAGGGGCTTGGAGACGAGCTGCGCGTCGAGGGTGGTCTCGACCTGCGCCGACTCCAAGACAGCGGCGACGAAGGCTCGTTCAACCGCGACTACGACCGCGGCTGGATGTCGCTCGTGCTGCTCGACGTGGGGCTCGAGGGCCTCGACGTCACGCTCACCGGTGACACATGGCAGAGCGACGATCAAGACATCGAGACATGGGCCGTCGACTTCAGTCGGCGACTCGACGACGGGCTCGTGCTCTCCGCGGGCTCGAACTACGCGCTCTATCGGTACGACGTCTTCCTCGACCGAGAGCGCGATGACGTGCGTCTGTGGTACCTGCGGGCGCGCAAGAAGCTCGACAAGAGCTGGTCTCTGGAAGCATCGTACGACTATCAAGACGACGACACCGACCAGTATCAGGTCCTAACACTGGGGGCCACATGGCGCTTCTGAGAATGCGAAGCCGCGCACGCGGCGCAAAGTGGGCGGTGGGGGCGTTGCTTCTCTCCGCGATCGCGAGCTGTGCTCTCTACGAGGCACTCGCTCCGAAGGAGCCGCGCTACGCGTTCAGTCACGCACGGCACGTCGTCGACGAGGGTCTGTCGTGCGAGGACTGCCACGTGCTTCCGGAAGGTGGTGGCTTGCCTGCGATGCCCGTGGCGGCGCAGTGCAACCTGTGCCATCAGGAGCTCGACTCGGAGAAGCCGCCGGAGAAGCGGATCGAGCAACTCTTCGACGGGAACAAGCTGCGCGCGGCGCGGCGCGGCGCGCTCGGCGGGGACGTGATCTTCGCGCACGATCGCCACGTGACCGCCGGGCTCGAGTGCGCTGCTTGCCATGTCGGCATGGACACCAATACGGACGTTCTATCGTTGCCGCGAGCCGAGATGGCGAGCTGCACGAGTTGTCACAGCGAGCGCAAGCTGGCCAACGAGTGCTCGACGTGTCACTCCGAGATCCGCTCCGATGTCGCTCCCCGCGGACACGATGCTCTCTGGGTTCGCAACCACGGCGGAATCGTGCGTGCGGGGCATGAAGACACCGCGAGCGACTGTTCGCTGTGCCACACGGAGTCGAGCTGCACGCAGTGTCACCTCTCGGTGATGCCGCAGAGCCACACGGATTACTGGCGTCGGCGTGCGCACGGTATCAGCGCGAGCTTGGACCGCACCAGCTGCACGACGTGCCATCGCGATGATTCCTGCGTGCGCTGCCACAGCGAAAGTCGTCCTCAGAGCCACGTGGGCAACTTTGGCGGCGTCACGAGCCGACACTGCACGGGCTGTCACTTCCCGCTCGAAGGCGAGAGCTGCTCGACCTGCCACAAGGCGACGCCGAGCCACGACCTCGCCACTCCGAAGCCGCCGGATCACCTGCCGAGCATGGACTGCCGCATGTGCCACGGGAACGGTCAGCCGCTACCCCACGTCGACAACGGGGACAACTGCAACCTCTGTCACCGCTGACGCGGGAGAGTGCGCGGGATCGGTTGCGAGGGGGCGCATCTGCGCCCTCTCGCCGTTTCGGCTACGCAGTGCGGACCATGCGCGATGGACACGCTTCTTGCGACAAGTCGGGCACAAGCTTCCCCCCCTCATCGGACGGAGGACGAACCCCATGACCCTGCTGAAAAATTCCCACCACTCTTCCGCGCAGCGCGCGAAATTCCTCGCACTCTTGGCGTCCCTCTCGCTCGTCGCCTGCTCGGGTGATGACGGCCAAGACGGCACCGATGGCGCTCCGGCGCCGGAACCGCCCACCAGCACCACGGTCGAGCAAGGCGAGGACACGCCGGGCATGGTGCTCGGCATCGTCTCGCTCGGCGGCGCGACGGGAGCGGGCGGCTCCTTCCGCGTCGGCGACACGGTCTCGGTGACGTACACGCTGCAGAAGGCGGACGGGGACGACTGGAACCTCGCCGAACTCAACTACGGCCGCATCATGATCAGCGGCCCGACCTTCAACTATCAGCGCGTGATTCCGGAGCGCTCGGACGTGCTCACGGCGTCGGTGCGCAATGACGACGGTTCGCTTACCTACACGTTCCCGACCGGCATCCCCGCGACGTACGCGGCGCCCTACAACGACAGCGAGGCGTTTGGTCCGGAAGATGGCGAGATGACGGGCGAGAGCCTGCTCAATGGCACGTACACAGTGGGCCTCTACTTCGGCTGGAACTACACGGTCGAAGGTGCGGGCTACCGTGAGTCCGACAACGCGGTCGAGCACTTCTTGATCGGCACGGGCTCGATCGAGGCACGCGACGTCGTCGCGCAGGACAACTGCAACCAATGCCACCAAAGCCTGCGTGCCCACGGCGAGCTGCGCCGCGACGTCACGCTGTGCGTGCTGTGCCACACCGCTGGATCGGAAGACAAGAACGACCCCAACGTGGGCGGCGGCACGCCGGGCGTCTCGATGGACTTCCGCGTGATGATCCACAAGATCCACAACGGAGCGCACCTGCCGAGCGTGCTCGGTGTTGCGACGAATGCCGATGGCACGCGCAACTATGCCGCCGGTACGACGCCCTACCAAGCTGCGGGCTACGGCGGCGCGCTGCACGATTTCTCCGCAGTGCGATTCCCCGTGTGGCCGAGCCTGAACATCGCCATGCCGCGTGACCAGGGCTACACCGCGCTCTCGACCACGAACAAGGCGCTCGAAGACGAGATGCGCTACGGGGTGGTCGCGTGCGCGAAGTGTCACGGCGACCCCGATGAAGGTGGACCGCTGACCGGGCCTACGCAGGGCGACCTGCACAAGAGCCAGCCCACGCGTCAGGCCTGCGGTTCCTGCCACGACGACATCGCGTGGGGGCTGCCCTACACGGCGAACGGTCAGACCATGCCGTCGCAAGCGAACAACGCGAACTGCACGCTGTGCCACGAGACCGCGGGCAACGCGCTCGCCGTCGAAGACGCGCACACTCACCCGCTGTACCGCGGCAACTTCAATCCGGGCCTCAACATCGATATCGCGTCGGTGAATGAAGCGGGCACGAACAATGCGGACGGGACCATCGATCCTGGTGAGAAGGTCACCGTGACCTTCACGCTCACCGACGACAGTGGTGCGCCGGTCAGTCCGTCGGTGTCCTCCACGTACAGCGTGGTGCTGTCCGGTCCGACGACGAACATGAACGCGGTTCTGAGCTACTCGTTCCCACAGGCCAAGCTCACGGGCGCGCAGCCGTACACGGTCAACCTGCCGGACGCGAAGCTGCTCGAGTTCGTCGGCGACTCGACCGCCGGACTCGGCGACGTGTTCACCACGGGTGCGACGCCGCACTGGAACATCACGGGTGCTGCGACGAGCGTGCTCGTTCGCACGGCTACCGCCGGCGGAAGCTCGACTCTGTCCAGCGCGGTGCCCGCGGACCAGAACTACATCGACGTCGCGAGCGCCGTGGGCTTCGCACGAGACGACTACATCGTGGTCGACGACGGGGTGCTCGGCAAAGAAGAGTACCTGCGCATCCAGCTCGTCGACGGGACTCGACTGTGGTTCTCTGCGCTGGGCAACACGACGTACCAGCCGGGAACGCGCGTGAGCCACTCGCTCGGTGCGTCCGTTCAGGAGATCACCTTGGCAACGAAGGCCGTGACGGTCGACTACACCCTCAACGCTGCCACCGGACAGATCACGGAAGTGACCGAGTTCGGCGCCGGCAACGCGGTGCTCGTCACCTACTGGACGGACTTTGTCATGCCGTCCACGTATCCGCTCACCTTCAACGCAGGTCCGACGCTCGATGAATCTTCGGGCGAATGGACAGGCAAGCCGATCGTGGACGGGACCTACATGATCGGCATTTGGGGTGCGCGCACGCTGACGCTGGCTCAATACGGTGAGACCAACAGCTACCGCGGGACCTCCTTCACCGCGGCGAAGAACTTCCTCGTCGGGAGCGCGACCGAAGAGGAACCCTATGCGGCCGTGCCGGATGCGACGTCCTGCTACAACTGCCACTCGGACATGCTGTTCCACGGTGGCGGTCGCCGCGGATTCGACGCCTGCATCCTGTGTCACGGCGCGCTGGGCACCGAGGATCGTCCACGGTTCGTTGCCGCGAATGCTCCCGAGACTGCGGGCACGACCATCGCGTTCCGCACGATGCTTCACAAGATTCACATGGGCGAGGAGCTCGCCAATGCGGCCACCTACACGGTCAACGGCCACAGCTCCAATGCCTATCCCAACAACTTCACCTCGTACCACTACGACGAGGTGGTGTTCCCGGCGCTCCCGGGCAACGCTGCGAACTGCACCATGTGCCACGGCGCGAGCGAGCTGTGGAAGTCTCCGAGCCAACGCAACCACCCGACTGCCCAGATCCTGCCGGTGAAGGAGTGGGCTGCGACCTGCGGAGCTTGCCACGACTCCAGCGCGGCGGCGGCGCACATCTCCGTGCAGACCTCGAGCGGTGGCGTCGAGTCCTGTGCCGTGTGTCACGACGAAGGCTCCGAGTGGGCCGTCGAGAAGATGCACAAGTCCTACTGAGAGATAGAGCGGAGAGACCGCGGGCGCGGCCCGGCGGACTACGCAGCAAGGCGTAGTTTGCCGATCGCGCCCGCGGCGCTGTTCGCGCGCCGATGCGGGACTCAGCGTCTTTTGCACCCTTCGTCCTGCGCAATGTGGCCCAGCGTCGCCCGTCGGGGCGGCACGTAGCTTGCCGTGCAGAACAGCGGGAAACTTCGCTACGAACCATGAACGCCAACGCTCAGTTGCTCTCTTTGCGGCGGACCTTCGAGCTCGACGGTGAGCTTCGCTCCGTGGCGGCTTTTGAACGCCGCGCGCGCGCCGAGGCCGCGCTCTTGTGTGCGGTGGCAGTTCTGGGCCTCGTGTCGGTGCTCGTTTCCCTCGCACGCATGGGTGCGCTGGAGTCGATGCAAGCTGCCGCGACCCCTGCTGTCGAAGGCGCAGCCGAAAGTCGGATGCCTACGGACAACGGCTGGATGAGCACTCGCAGCAGTGTGCCGATGGTCGAGGTATGCGAAGAAATCCCCGCACTCTTGCCGAAGCCGCGTGCGGCGGAGCGTGCGGCCCGCAGCGAGCGCGAGCTCCGCGCGGAGTATCTCGCGGTCGCCGATGCGAAGGAACTCGCGCTGCGCGTGGCCGAGGCGCTGCGTCCGGAGGTTGCGCGCGCGGAGCAAATGGCGGCGCTTCAGGCGACTGTGCTGCGTGGTCTGCCCGAGGCGAGCGAGCTCTGCGTGCGGGCTGCGCTGCAACTTCCGCTCGAGTCCAACGAGCAGGGCGAGTCTGTTCCGCGGGCGCTTGTCGACTGGCTGGCTCGTCGCGCGCGACTCGAAGCAGGCTCTCGCCAGACGCTGGAGGCCATCGCTGCGGCTCCGCGCATCGATTCGCAGGTGCGCGCGGCGGCGCTCCGGGCGTGGATCGATGCACTGCCCGACGACGAGCTCGGCTCGGCGGCGGCTCGCTTTGGACGGGAGGCCGACGACGTCGTGTACGCGAGCGCTGTGAGTGCGCTGGAGAAGCGCAGCGGGCGCGCGGCCGACGGAGAGCCGGAGTGAACGAACAAGGCGTCGAGCTTCCTGCTCGACGTACGCAGGGGACAGAACCTCGGAGACTCAGATGAAGCAAACGAACATCGGTCGGACTCGGACTTGGATCGCTGCAGCGCTCGCTTTCGTCGGCATCGCCGTCACGGTGCTCGCGCCGGATGGCAGTGCTGCGGAGCCGACGCAGGCCAAGGTCAACAAGTACATCGGCGCTGCGAAGTGCAAGAACTGCCACGCTTCCGACGAGACGGGCAACCAGCATGCAGCGTGGAGCAAGATGGAGCATGCGAAGGCCTTTGAAGCGCTCGCGAGCGATGAGGCCAAGAAGTTTGCCGCGGAGCGCGGGATCGCGGACCCGCAGAAGGACGAGAAGTGCCTCAAGTGCCACACGACCGGCTTCGGTGCGCCGCCGGAGGCTTTCGACAAGAAGTTCGACTTGAAGCTCGGCGTGCAGTGTGAGAGCTGCCACGGCCCGGGCGAAGCTCACATGAAGGCGCGCATGGCCGCTGCCATGAGCGAGGATCCCGCCAGGAAGGTGCTTGGCGAGGGCGAGATCGTTGGTACGCCGGAGCAGAAGCTGTGCGTGACGTGCCACAACACCGAGAGCCCGACGTACAAGCCCTTCTGCTACTTCAAGCGGCTCGAAGAGACGCGCCACCTCAATCCGAAGAAGGAGCGCAGCGAAGCCGAGAAGAAGGCGCTCGCGAAGAAGTGCGGCTGCGCCGACAAGTGCCCGACGGCGGAATGCGCCGAGGGCAAGTGCGGTGTCGATGGCTGATCGATCTCGATGACGACGCGGCGGCGGAGCGAGCTCCGCTGCCCACACGCTCCAACGTCACCCAGTGAGTCCGCGATGATCCTCGTCCTAGATCCCCGAGCCACCGACGAGCTCCTCGACAGCCTCCGACGCAAGGTCGAGCCGCTCGGCTGGCGCTGCGAAGTTTCGCGCGGAGAGGACCAGACGCTCCTGGCACTTTCGGGCGACGGCGATCCCGCAGCGCTGGAGACGGTGCTCCGAGACCAGCCCGATGTCGACGTGATTCCGATGCTCTCTCGTCAGGAGTACCAGCGACTCCGAGTCCGACGCCGGATGATGACCGGCCTTGCGGTCGGGCTCGGGCTCTTGACCGCGATGGGTGGGGCTGTGCCTGTGGTCGGATTCCTCATGCCGCCGAAGGGCATGTTGGGCGCGGGAAACCTCGTCAAGGTCGCGACGCGAGAAGAAATGGGGCGGCGCAGCTCCAAGCCGCTCTTGCTGTTCGGACGTTCGATGCTGCTCTTGCGGGACGAGAGCGGGCGTTTTTACGCGACCAGCGCCATCTGCACGCACATGAACGTGTGCCATCTGGAATGGAACGAGAAGCGCGCGCTCTTGGAGTGTCCATGCCACGGAGGCGCCTTCGACGTCCATGGCAATGTCGTTCGCGGCCCCGCATCCGTGCCCTTGCCCACCTATCCCGTCGAGCAGCTCCACGGCGATCTCTATCTCCGCAGGGAGTCCTGAGCGATGAACGCAACCGCGAATCAGGGAGTGCTCGCCCTCGCTCGAAGCGCGCTTCGAGCGCCCATCCCGCACGACTTGCGTGGAGATCTGGGCATGAGCGTGCTGATTCTCGCGCTGTTCCTGCTCCAGGTGTTTACGGGCATCCTGCTCTCGCTTTACTACCAGCCCTCGCCCGAAGCCGTGTCGGAGAGCATGCAGTTCATCATGCGCGACGTGAGCTGGGGATGGCTCTTGCGCGGGCTGCATCACTGGGTTTCGTCCGGGCTGATTCTGGTTTGCTGTGCACACCTCGCGCGCGCCCTGTGGGGAGCGCGTTACCGAGGACGCGAGTGGTACTGGTATCTCGGCGCGCTGGTGATGGTCCTTGTGGTCGTGCTCTCGTTCACGGGCGAGCTCCTGGTCTGGGACAATCAGGCCTATTGGGTCGTGCGGGAGTTCCTCGCAGATCTCGAGACGATCCCGCTCGTCGGACCCAGCGTCGCGGACGTGGTCCGCGGCGGAAGCGAGGTGAACGCATCGACGCTGAGCCGAACTTGGACCGCGCATGCGCTCTTCACGCCTTGGCTCGTGTGGATGCTCCTGATGTCCAACTTGGCGCTGATCGTTCGCGATGTGCGACGCGCGTGGGCGGGTGGAGCATGATGATCATCTTCGAGCGCGGGGCGACGACCGAGCAAGTCCACGCCGTGGCGGAGGAACTCCGCACGCAGGGCGTCGAAACACGCTGCGTGCGCGCTGCGGGCAAGCCCGTCTTGCACGTGCTCGGGGGGCGAGTGTCCAGCCCCGGAAGCGTTCTCGATCACGACGCGGTCGAAGGCATCGTCGCGACCTCGGGGCCGCGCGTCCGCCGAGAGGGACACCGCTTCTACCCATACCACGCGTTGCAGTGGTTCGCGCTCGGGATCGTCGTCGTGGCCATGCTCGTCTTGCTCGCCGGGCAGTTTCCTCCCGGCATCGGCATCGCGATCGACCTCCAGACGCCACCCTCGCAGGTCGTCGTCCCTTGGTACGGGCGAGCGGCGACTGGTTTCCTTGCGCTGTTCCCGCAGTCGCTGTCGTGGCTCGCGTGGACCGCCATGGTGGCCATCCTCGCGCTCTTCGTCGCGCTGCCACGGCTCGACCGAAGCCCGAGTCGTCCGCGTTTCGCTGTCGTGGGAGCCGTCATCGCTCTCGCTCTGGCGATTGGCTGGCTCGCGGTCGGAGGTGCGGCATGAAGCGCGCCCTCGCAAACATTCTGGTCTCGATCGCGCTGGTGCACGGTGCGACCTTGCATGCCGATACGCGCGCCCAGAACTGCATCACGTGCCATGGCGAGCCCGCGAAGCACGCGCTGGAGAGCGTGCACTCGCGCGCTGGGCTGGACTGCATCACGTGCCACGGCGGAAATGCGGGCGAAGTCGATGTTGCGAAGGCGCACGGCGACGCGCTGCGGCCTCTGCGCGACGCGCGCCAGTCCGTCGAGACCTGCGGCGGCTGCCATTCCGATGTGAACCAGATGCGTCACTTCGGGCTGCGGACGGATCAGCTCTCGCTCTACTGGACGAGCCAGCATGGAGCGGCCCTCGCGCTGAAGAACGACGCCGGAGTCGCAACGTGCGTCAGTTGTCACGGCAGTCACGACGTGCTGAGGGTCGACGATCCGCTCTCGCCGACGCATCCGCGGCGCCAGCCGGAGACCTGTGGCGAGTGTCACTCCGATGCGGATCGCATGGTTGTCCATGGA
>JBIKYW010000087.1:0-9538 GCA_044355055.1 Planctomycetota bacterium
GAACGAGGACGAGCACGAGCTGATCCAGAACGCCTTCAGCGTCTCGGAGACGGTCACGGCGAAGAACTACCAAGAGGCCTACCACGACGCGCAGCAGCTGCGCGAAGAGGCCATGGTGCTCTTCAACGTCGGTCAGATGAACCTGAAGGAGCGCGCGCGCGTCGAGGAGTTCTTCTGGAAGACCTGCTCGAAGATCCTGAAGCTCGTCCGCACGCTGCCCTACGTCCCCGATGACCTCGCGAACTTGGAGCGCGACCTCGCGGACACGTACTTCCTCAACTTCTCGGTGTTCCAGTCGCTCCCCGACTCGTGGGCGATCAACCAGCTCTTCCCGGTGCTGCCGCTGCACCGCCTCGCCGAGCAGCCGACGCGCCGCGCGATCCTCGCGGACATCACCTGCGACTCCGACGGCAAGATCGACCGCTTCTGCGACTTGAAGGACGTGAAGCGCACGCTCGAGCTGCACCCGCTGCGCCCCAACGAGCCCTACTACATGGGCTTCTTCCTCGTCGGCGCGTACCAAGAGATCTTGGGCGACATGCACAACCTGTTCGGCGACCCGAACATCGTGCACGTCGACCTCGACGAGTCCGGCCGCCCGCGCATCACGCACGTGGTCCGCGGCGACCGCACGCAGGAAGTGCTCGCCTACGTCGAGTACTTCGAGCCCGACCTGCTCGCCCGCCTGCGCCGCCACATCGAGCGCTCGCTCGAAGAAGGCCGCATGAGCTTCGAGGAGTCCGCGCTCCTGCAGCGCCGCTACGAAGCCGGACTCGACGCGTACACCTATCTGTCGCGCGAGTCGGACCTGCCCGAGACCGGTGCGACCAACGGAAATGGCAACGGCCACGCGCAGGCGGCTCCGGCTCCGGCCGTTCCGCGCCCGACGGAGCAACCGGCGGCCACCTGAGCCGCAGCGGCGCCCCGAGCGCAGAATCGGCAATCCGCGCCGCGCAAGCCTCCTGCTCCTGCGGCGCGGCTTCCATTCAGGGACCGCGGCCCCCCGCGCGGAGCGCTGACGCGAGCGGAGGGCTTCGCTAACATCCTCGGCCCCCAACTGGGATCGCAAGGAGAGTCCGCCACATGACCGCGCACGTCGTCGAACATCTCTCGCGCCTGAGCGAGGCCGAGTTTCTGGGCATCTACGAGGCGCTGGCGCAGCAGGGCTTCGGCCCGCTCGACCACGAGGTCGCGAAGTCGCTGAACTTCCGGCCGCAGGCCATTCGCAACCTGCCGATGGCGCAGCGGGCGAAGCGCGCGCGGCAGATCCTCGCGAGCAAGAAGAGCGCGGAGCTGTGCTACGAGCTCTTCGGCAGCTACCTGATCAAGGACCGCCGCGAGCTCGTCACCGGTTTCCTCGACGCGACCGGCGTGAAGCACGAGCAGGGCATGGTCGAGGACCTCGACTCGATCTGCCCCGCCGCCGACAAGCTCGACTCGGCCGTTGCGAAGCTCGACGGAGCGTTCGCGAAGGCGGACGTCGACCTGTACCTGTCGATGTGCGCCGACCAGTGGCCGCAGGTGCCGCAGCTCGAGGCGCTGTGGCGCAAGCGCGTCGGCGCCTAGCCCTTCGAGCGCTGTGAACCCCGCCGCGCCTTGCGCCCTCGACGGCGCGGGCGCGGCTGGCATTTCGGGCAGACGTGCGTGCCGCGCTGCCCCACGACGCTGCGCTCGATCGGCGTCCCGCACGCGCGACAGGGCTCGCCGCCGCGGCCGTAGACGCGGAACTGGTGCTGGAAGCTGCCGGGGTTGCCTTCGGGCGTGCGGTAGAAGACGTCGAAGCTCGAGCCCTCGCGCTCGATCGCCTCGGCCAAGACAGCGCGAATCTCCGCGTGAAGCCGCGCAGCGTCCGCGGAGTCGACGCTCGACGAGCTCGCCAGCGGATGGAGCCCCGCGCGGTGCAGCGACTCGTCGACGTAGATGTTGCCGAGACCCGCGAGGAACGTCTGGTCGAGCAGCAGGGGCTTCAGGGCTCGACTGCGCTCCGCGAGTGCGCGCTCGAACCAAGCCGCGGTGAACTCCGGCCCCAGCGGCTCGGGGCCCAACTCCGCGAGTTTCTGCGCGGGATCGCGCACGAACTCGAGCCGTCCGAACTTGCGCACGTCGATGAAGTGGAACGCGCGGCCGCTGTCGAGGTCGAGGCGTACCTTCGCGAACTTGCCGGGGTCCCAGTCCGCGGGCTCGACATGGATGCGGCCGGTCATGCGCAAGTGGCACACGAGCGCGCCGCCGCCGTGGAAGTTCATCACGATGTACTTCGCGCGCCGCTCGACCGACTCGAAGCGCGCGCCCACGACGGCTCGCTCGAAGGCAAGCACGGACTGTGCGCCGATCGTGCGTTTCCACGCGACGCTCGCAGCCGTGATCGTGCGTCCGAGGAGATGCGGACGAATCAGGCGCGCAACGGTCTCGACTTCCGGGAGCTCGGGCATGGTGGCGGTGAGCCGCTAGGCGCGCAGAATAGCCGCGGAAAGCTCAACGCGGACGCGCCCACCACTCGCCGCTCGCGACGTCGGTCAGGTACTCGATCGCGGTCCATAGCGCCATCGAGAGCGGCAGGAAGCCGTAGCAGAACGCGAGCACGATCGGAGCGCCGACCGCGAAGCCGCCCCACGCGCCGAGGTCGGTGAACACCCACAGTAGCACGAACACAGCAGCCGCGAAGAGCTGCGAGAGCGTCGCCGAGAGGTACATCGAGCCGAGCTCGGCGCCGTCTTCGCGTCGATAGATCAGGCCGCAGTGGTTGCAGCGCTCGCGCAGGTGCGCCCAGCGATCGAACAACGCTCCGACGCCGCACTGCGGACAGGTGTGTCGCACCACGCGCTTCAAGCAGCGCGCGCGGACGCCGGCGATGCTCGGCTCATCCCAGCGCAGGCGCTTCTTCGGCATGCCCTCGGTTCTAGCACGGCGAGCGCAGACCCGATACAGCGGCCTCGGGCGCCCGACTCAAACCTCCGCGCGAACGCCGAGAAGGCCGTAGAGCTGCCGCTTCAGCGCGTTGTAGCGCTCGGAGCCCGGATCGCGCGGATGCGGCAGGTCGACAGGGACGATTCCGGCGATGCGGCCGGGGCGCGGAGTCATCACGACGACGCGATCGGCGAGCTGGAGCGACTCGTCGACGTCGTGCGTCACGAGCACGACCGTCATGCGCTCGCGCTGCCAGATGCGCAGCAGCTCCTGGCGCATCGACATGCGCGTGAGCGAGTCGAGCGCACCGAGCGGCTCGTCCATGAAGACGATCTCGGGCGAAACGGCGAGCGCGCGCGCCACCGCAACGCGCTGCTTCATGCCGCCGGAGAGCGCGCCGGGATAGGAGTCTTCGAAGCCCTGCAGGCCGATCAGCTCGACGTAGCGCGCCACGATGGCGTCGCGCTCGGCCGCGGGGCGGCGCAGGAGCCCGAGGCCTATGTTCTCGCGCACGGTGGCCCACGGAAAGATGCCGTAGTCTTGGAACACGAAGATGCGCCGAGGATCGGGGCGCGTGACGCGCTCGCCATCGATCGCGACCGTGCCCGCGTCGGCTTCCTCGAATCCGCCGAGCACGTTGAGCAACGTGGACTTGCCGCAGCCCGAGGGACCGAGGATGCAGACGAACTCGCCGCGGGCGACGTCGAGGTCGATGCCCTCGAGCACCGTGAGTTCCTCGCGGCCGCGGCGAAAGCGCTTGCCGAGCCCGCGCACGACGACCTTCGCCGTCGCGTCGTTGTCGCGCGGAGTGCTCATTCCTTCGTGAATCCCCAGCGCACGCTGTCGAAGCGCTCCAAGCGCCGCACGAGGAAGTCGAGCGCGATGCCGATGGCGCCGATCACGAGCATCGCGGCTACGACGAGGTCGTAGCGCATGCCCATGTTGCGCGCGTCGACGATCAGGAAGCCCAAGCCCGACTGGATCGCGTTCATCTCGGCCGCGACGATCACGAGCCAGCCGACGCCGAGCGCGATGCGCAGGCTCGTGATGATCTGCGGCAAGGCCGCGGGAAAGACGACGTGCTGCACGAGCTCGAGCTTGCGCAGACCGAAGTTGTGCGCCGCGCGCACGTAGGCGACGGGCATCGAGCGCACCGCCGTCATCGTGCCGGTGACGATCGGGAAGAACGCGCCGAGAAAGATGATGAAGATCGCGGCCTCGTCCTTGATGCCGAAGAGCAGCGTCGCGATCGGGATCCACGCGAGAGGCGAGATGGGCCGGAGCGCCTGTACGAAGGGATTGATCGAGTAGCTCGCGCGCGTCGACCACCCGGCCCACAGCCCGAGCGGGATGCCGACGGCCGCGGCGAGGAAGAAGCCCGTGGTGACGCGGAAGAGGCTCGAGATCGAGTAGCGCAGGAGGCGCCCGTCGGCCGCGAGCTCGCGCAGCGCCGCGAGCGTGCGCTCCGGCGTCGGGAAGACCTCGATCAGGCGCGGCGCCTCGCCGGGCGTCGCGATCTCGTAGCGCGTGCTCTCCGCCCAGAGGTGCCACAGAGCGAGCAGCAGCGTGCCCGTGGCGATCGGCAACACGACGGCCTGCGCGCGCTGGCGCAGTCCGCGCGAAGCGACGATCGCGACCGCGGACAGCGCGGCGACGGCGAGCGCAGCGAGGCTCACTTCCCTTCCTTGGCCTCCGCGACGGGCGGCGGCGGGAACGAGCCGACGCTCTCGAGCGAGCCCAGATCCGGTGCGAAGCGCGTGTCGCAGTACTCCTCGAACGCCATGCGGCGCTGGATCACGTTCATCTCGACCGCGAGGTCCATGATCTCGTCGAAGGTAGCCTTGGGCGGCACGAGGTTCGAGTAGGTGACGCGATCCATCGGCTTGGTGAGGACGTATTCGAGCAGCTTCGGGTCCTGGTTGTAGAAGACCTTGCCGACGACCTCCGAGGCACGGCGGCGGTGCTCGACCGCGCGCGCCTCGTCCTCATCGTCGAGCCACATTCCGCTCGTTGCGATGCCGTCGACGAGCTCCTGAACGAGCTCGGGCCGCTCGTTGATCACCTCTTGGCGCACGACGAGCGCGCACGAGATGAAGCTGGGCCACAGGTCCTTCATGAAGTAGAGGATGCGGCCGTAGCCGCCGAGCTCGGCCTTCGCGTTGTGCGGCTCGCCGACGATGTAGCCCTCGATCGAGCGTGCTGCGAGCGCCGCCGCCATGTCCGGCGGCGCCATCTCGACGAGCTCGATCGCGTCGGTGGCAAGCCCCTCGCGCTTCATCATGCGCCGCATCAAGAGGTGCTGGTTCGAGTAGCGACTCGGGATCGCGACGCGCTTGCCGACCAAGTCCTTGAACTCCTTCGCGGGCGAGTCGATCCCGACCGTGAGCGCGCTGCCATCGCGGTGCCCGAGGTAGACGATCTTCACCGGCACGCCGTCGGCGGCGAGCTTCATCGCCAGCGGCGCGATCATGAAGGTCGCGTCGAGCTTGCGCGCGATCAGCGCCTCCTTCATGGTCGGGAAGTCTCCGAAGCGCTGCGCTTGGAAGACCGTGCCTTCGTCGGAGTGTTGGGTCACCCAACTGGTGACCGGGCAGGTGAGGTGTCATGTGACGGGCAGGAAGCCGACCGTGAACTGCTCGCGCGCCTCGCGCTGGCCCGAGGCCTCGGATTCGAGGGAGCCGCGCGAGGACGGGCCGCTGTTGAGGTAGCGGTTGGCCGCGTAGAGCCCGCCGAGCAGAGCGACGGCGACGAGGACGAGCTTGAGCTTCATGGGGAGGCCTCCGAGGGGGTCCCCGCCCAGAGCGAAAGGCGGGCCAAGCCCTCGGGAAGGGTCAGGAGACGGTCTTTCGAGGTTCCGGAGCGTAGGACTTATGGGACGAGAGCGAGAAAATGCGTCCCTCCCCCTCGGTGCCTTGCCGGAATCCCCCGGCGCGACCTAGCATCAGGAAAGTTGCGGCCGCCGCGCTCTGGCGGCCGATTCGAGACCCACGCATGAAGCTCTTCGCCGCCCTCGCGCTTGTCCTCGTCGCCGCGCTGCCGCTCGCCGCGCTCCGCGAGGCTCCCAAGTCGCAGTGTGCGGCGCTGTGCGTCGCGACGGACGACCCGCCGCCGGTGGATTGTCCCTTCTGCGGCGGCGACCCAGTCGCTCACCGCCTGCGCCTGCGCGCACTGCTCTACCGGCAGGCCTCGTACACGATCCAGTACTGGACGTCGAGCGCGCGCGGACGCTGACGCCGCTCCCCAAGGTCGACGCCGTGACCCGCCACGGGGTCCCACGAACCGGCGAGGGCCGACGGATCTTCACGATCCGCCGGCCCTCGCGATTTCCCGGCCTTCCATCAAGGAGCGAGCGTGAACTCCAGCGCGTTGGAGAGGTTCGTGCTCTTGGGGCTCGGCGGATCGCGGTACCAAGCCTGGGCCTGCACGACGTCGCCAGCGGAGAACGGAACGCCGAGCGCGGTCGGATTCGCGGCGACGAACGCGAGCCAGTCGAGAGTGAGCGAGCCCGAGCAGGTGCCGGCCGTGCCGCCGGAGTTGGCGACGGCCGTGCGCTGCGTCGGAGCCTTGACGCACAGGAAGCTCGAGCCGCTCCCCCAAGGCGCCGCGCTGCGGCCGCTGAGCCCGTAGAAGAAGAGGCCCTGCTTGTCGCCCTCGACGGAGCTCGCGGTCAGCGTGAACCCCGAGGCCGCGCTCGCGCTCGGGAAACCGCCCCAGGAGAGCGTGGCGACGCAGCCGGAGGTCGAGGTGCCCGCCATGCAGTAGTTCGTCGGCGGAGCGAGGTCCGGCGCGAGCGCGATCGAGCGCGGGTTGGCGATGTCGAAGGCCGCCACGGTGTCGTTGTAGACGTCGTTCACCTCGAACGGGTCGACGGTGCCGCTCGAGTCGGCGTCGGCGAAGCGCCGGATGCGGTCGGCACCTGCGGCCTCGCAGCCGAGGATCGAGCCGTCGCTCGCGAAACGCACCGTCCACAGGTCGCTCGGCGAGCTGCCGGTGAACCACGCGACCGCTTCCGCGCCGGCGATCGAGCCGTCGGAGTTCGCGTCGAAGGCACGCCACAGGATCTCGTTCCCGCGGTCGGAGACGTACCACACGCCGTCCGCGCCCTGCTCGACGTCCCACAGGAAGATGTTCGAGGGTTGCGGCGGGATCGCGAAGAACGCCTGGGCCTCGCCCGGGGCGTCGATGGTGCCGCTGCTGTCGAGGTCGACGAGCCGCCAGATCGCCTTCGCGACGACTCCGGTGACGCCGTTCTCCGCGTAGTACACGGCACCGTCGAGCCCGATCTTGACCGCCGTCGGGATCGAGTCGCCGACGCCGCCGCTGCCGAGCGCGGGGGCGTGGAACACGCGCGCCTCGCCGGAATCGTTCGCGTCGCCGTCGGCATCGAGGTCCTCGAGCACGAGGATCATGTCGTCGCCGACGATCGAGCCGAGGATCTGGTTGTTGCTCGCGACCCACACGCGCCCGGAGGCGTCGAGCGCGACGCCGTTGGCCGCGACCATCTGGATGCCGGAGGCGTTGCCGCCGACGGTTCCATCGAAGAACACGCGCGCCTCGCCCAGGTCGAGCGCGTCGCCGTCGAGGTTGAGGTCGCGCAGGAGCAGCACCTGGTCGACGTTGCTGTCGCACACGAGCACGCCGCCGTCGGGACGGACGACGAGCCCGTTGGGCGAGGTCATCGGCAGGCCTCCGAGGGCCGAGTCGTAGAAGGTGCCGACCTCGCCGGCGTCGTCGTAGTCACCATCGAGGTTGGTATCGCGCAGGCGATAGATCCGGTCGTCGGTGGTGTCGGCGACGAAGGTGATGTCGAGCGCGGCGGCGAGGGGCGCCAGCGCGAGGCCGGCGAGCAGGGTGCGGAGCATGCGGGTCGTTTTCATGGGGCGAAGGCGGGTTCGAGGGATGCGGGAACCGCTCGCGCGGGGCGCGGCGGGAGCGTGGGTCGGACGTCGTTCACAACGGCGTGGAGTAGCCCGAGGGCGTCGACGTCTTCGTCGCGAGTGAAGCGCTCGCGCTGGGCGCGGTAGCGCGCGAGGATCGGCGCCGCGGAGGCGCGCAGGGCGAGGTCTTCGGGCCCGTCGACGTGCCCGGGCGGCACGGCCCAGACGAAGCGGTGCTTCTCGGCGCCGAAGGTCGCGATGTGGGCGAACTCGCGCGGCGGGAGCTTGCCGGTGCGCTCCTCCTCCTCGGCGGCGGCGACGAAGAAGTCGACCGCGTGCCGGGGGTAACCGAAGAGGAGCCCGTACCCGC
Organism: Planctomycetota bacterium; assembly: GCA_044355055.1. Lineage (GTDB taxonomy): Bacteria > Planctomycetota > UBA1135 > UBA1135 > F1-120-MAGs118. Next base: position 8,155 of record JBIKYW010000087.1, read on the forward strand.
GGAAACGTCCGAGGCGGGGCATGCGCTCGACCGTGCAGAGCACCTCGAACGGGTCGGCGCCGGGCCCCAGTCCGAGCGGGCCGAAGAAGGCGGCTTCGCTCGCGAGCAGCGCGCGCAGGGCCGGACGGTGCGCGACGAAGGCCTGCACGTGGCGGCGCCCCTCGTGGACCTCGGCGAAGACCTGCACGCCGGCCACGAGGTCGGGGCCGAGCTCGAGCGCGGCCAGCGTCGCACGCACGCGCTCGATCCCGGACAGGTCGGGGGCATCGACGGCGAAGCTCGCTTGCCAGAAGCCCGAACTGACGGGTTTGAGGCCACCACAGACCGTGTAGAGCGCCTCCCCGTCGAGCAGCCCGAGCACGAGCGCGTCGCGTTCCGCGGGTTCGAGGCCGGCGGGGGGTGAGGGCCGTGGCGCGGCACAGGCTCCCAGCAGCGTCAGGAGCCCGACCAGCAGCGCAGGAAGGAAACGAGGGAGGTCGAGACGGGGCTTCACGGGCGCGGGCTCACACTCTCCCGTTCGCCGCTCGTGGAAGCGTGGTTCCCCGGCAGCGCGGAAACCCGCGAGTCGCGGCGCGCGGGCCGATAGAGTGTGCGGTCTATGCAATTCGGCTTCTTGATGGACCATCGCCGGTGCATCGGCTGTCACGCCTGCACCGTGGCCTGCAAGAGCGAGAACGACGTTCCGCTCGGCAGCTTCCGCACCTGGGTGAAGTACACCGAAAAGGGCACCTTCCCCGCGATCAAGCGCCACTTCTCCGTGCTGCGCTGCAATCACTGCACCAAGGCGCCGTGCGTGACGATCTGCCCCGTCAACGCGCTCGAGAAGCGCTCGGACGGCATCGTCGACATCGACCGCGACGCGTGCATCGGCTGCCGCGCCTGCATGCAGGCCTGTCCGTACGACGCGATCTATCTGAACGAAGACTCTGGGGCGATCGAGAAGTGCCACTTCTGCGCGCACCGCATCGAGCAGAACCTCGCGCCCGCCTGCGTGATCGTGTGTCCCGAGGAGGCGATCGTCTTCGGCGACCTGCACGACAAGAGCTCGAAGATCTCGCGCATGGTCGCGGAGCACCCGACGCTCGTGCGCCGCACCGAGCAGGGCACCGGCCCCAACGTGCACTATCTGGATACGCTGCCCGAGGCGCTGACCCCGGGCGTGCCGGAGCGGCCGGAGACGTACCTGTGGAGCGAGCGCCCGGCGACCAAGCCGGAGCCGTGGCCGGACAGCGTGCCGACCGCGCCGAACGTGCGCACCGTGCTCGACGCGGGCCACAAGGTCCAGTGGGGCCTCGGGGTGTCGGCCTACCTCGTGACGAAGGGCGTCGCGGCGGGAGCGGCGATGCTCGCGCCCTTCGCGGGCCACTTCGGGCTGCACTCGGGC
>JBIKYW010000529.1:0-2847 GCA_044355055.1 Planctomycetota bacterium
ACTCTCCCCCGACCCAATCTCCGAGCACCACCGGACGCGCCGTCGCCTTGCCCTGCTCGCGGACGTAGACAGTGGCACCGCTCGACGAGATCACGACAGCGCGCTGCGGTACCGTGATGACCTGAGGCCGGCTGAGGCCGAGAAGCACCGCGTGGACGAACTGACCAGGCAGGAGGCGCTCGTCCTTGTTCGGAATGCGCGCATTGACCTCGCCGGTGCCTGTCGCGGGATCGATCTCGATCGCGCGGAAGCTCAGCACGCCTACGTCGGGATGCCGGACGCCGTCGAGCGTCTCTACTGCGACGCGCAGCTCGTCGGGTCCGACGGTTGCGAGCAATCCGAGCTCGACGCTGCGCCTCCACTCGAGCAACTGGTTCTCACTGATGCGGAAGGTGACGAGGATCGGATCGGTCTCTTGCACGAAGGTGAGCAGCGAGTTCGAGCCGGCGTCCACCAGCGAACCGACGTCGCGCTGCTCCCTGCCCACGCGACCATCGAAGGGCGCCGCCAGACGCGTGTATTCCAGATCGAGCTGGGCGCGCTGGACACCGGACTCCGCGATGTCGACCTGCGCTTGGGCATTCCTCAGCGCGGAGCGCGCGTCGTCGAGTTCCTTCTGCGCCGCGGCATCGGCCGCCACGAGAGCCGTCTTACGCTGGACAGCCAGATCCGCATCCGCTCGCTTGGCCTGCGCCTGCTCCAGCTGCGCCTTGGCCGAAACCAGCGCCGCTTCGAACGGTCTGCGGTCGATCTCGTGCAGCAGTTGCCCCGCTTGCACTTTCTGTCCGCCGACGTACTCCTGCTTCACGAGGGCTCCAGCCACGCGCGAGCGGATCTCTACGCGGCGATTCGCGCGCGTTTGTGCGATGAAGCTCACCGGCATCTCGATGGAGCGTGCCTGCACCACAGCGGTCGAGACGCTCGGCTTCGACGCCGGAACGGACGGCGGCGCTTGCGTGCAGGAAGCGAGTGCGGCGAGTGCGAGGAGCAGTCGGGGGAGCGAGTGGTGCTTCATGGACGTTCGAGAAGTCAGCGGGTCGTCGCCGGGGCGCCGTCGAAGGAACCGCCGAGCGCAAGGTGCAGGTTGATGCGCTGCTGGAAGAGCTCGGAGCGAACCTGCAGCAGCGCCCGGGCCGCGTTCGCGTGGTTGTTGTGCAATTGGTCGACGTCGAGGATCGTCGCCTCACCGTTGCGATAGCGCTCCTCACCGGCGTCGCGAGCACGCAACAGTCGCGATTCCGCCTCCGCGAGCTCGATCTGCCGTTGCCGCAGGACCTGCTCGTTCGCGAGCGCCGTCTCGACTTCCAAGAACGACTTCTGCGCGGTCTTGACCCACGCTGCGAGCGCCTCACGCTCAGAAGCCTTGGCCGACTGCAACGCCGCCTCACGCTCGCCACCGTCGAACAAGGGCCCGAGCAGGTTCGCGCCCAAGTTCCAAGCCAAGTTGGTGGGATCGAAGAGGTTGGAGAGTTCCTGAGAGCCTTGTCCGAGCTGCCCCGTCAGCGAGATGCGCGGGAGCTTGGCGGCGCGGGCTGCACCGACGCGCCCGAACGCCGCTGCGACGCGGCGATCCGCGGCGACCACGTCGGGTCGACGCTCCAACAGTTCCGAAGGCAGGCCCACGGGTGGCGCGGAGGGAAGCGACGGAAGACTCGCCGCGACCTCGACTTCACTCGACGGATAACGTCCGAGCAGCGCCTCCAGCGAGCGCAGCGCCGCGCGACCGGCTTCCTCGCTCGCAGCGAGGGTCTGCCGCGCCGTGGCAGCCAAGCCGAGCGCCGACTCGTAGTCGATACGCTGCCCTTCCCCTACGTCGTAGCGAGCCTTGACGACGCGCGCGACGCGCTCGCGTTGGTCGAGCAGCGCGCGATCGAGCGCCACTTGCTCGCGAGCCGCGAGCGCAAGGAACCACGCCTGAGCCGTACGCGCCGCGAGCGACTGACGCGCGAACTCGTAATCCGCCTGCGCGGCGAGTGCATCGAGTGCTGCGGCCTGTGCGGCATTCGAGAGTCGCCCCCACACGTCGACCTCCCACGACACGGCGAGGCCTAGATTGAACTGATCGCGCGTCGCGACGTTGTTTTCCACTCGCTGCGCGCCGCCGACCGCATCGAGCTTGGGCTGCAGCGCCGCATCCGCCTTGCCCGCATCCGCTGCGGCGCGATCGCGTCGTGCGGCTGCGATGGCGAGGTCCGGATTGTTGCGTTGTGCTTCCGCCACGAGCGCGTCGAGGCGCGGATCGTCGAAGCTCGTGACCCAGTTGTCGTGCACCGCACCCATGTCGCTGGCTCGCGCGAATTGCTCGGCCACGGGCGTGCTCGCACGGTCCTTGGTTGCGGGAGCGACCGCAGCGCTGCGGCAGGCTGCGGAAATAGCGAGGACGAACGAGAGAACAACGATGCGCATGGTGGTGCGAGAGTCCGCTTCGAGCCGTGGTGGGCGCTCTTGGTTTCAGTGGGCCGAGCTCACGCTTCAGCCGCCGTATCCGAAGAACAGCGAGATGCGCTCACAGTCGAGGTCACCGTTCCCCATCATGTTGGGCAGATCGGTGCCGCGCAGGACGCGCGCATCCACGCCGATCATGACGTACTCGCTCAACTGCCACTCGAGTCCGGCGTGCGCGTACAGGCCGAAGGTCACGCGCTTGTGTTCCTTCTTGTCGCTGTAGTTCTCGGTCGCCGGAGGAACAGGTGCGCCGGTCTCCTTGCGTTCCAACTCGTAGTAGATCGCGGAAGCGCCGACGCCGACGTAGGGTCGGAAGGACGAGCGACGGAGGAACGTTCGCCGCACGCCGATCGAGGCCTCGTAGGCTTCGATGTCCGAGTCGAGTCGGTAGTCGAGCACTCC
>JBIKYW010000088.1:0-9493 GCA_044355055.1 Planctomycetota bacterium
CGGGCCAGCGCTCAAGACGATCTGGCCGTCGACGTACAACGCCCACGTGCCGTTGCCGCGGCGCACGAAAGCTGTGTGGTGCCAAGCACCGTCGATCGGAAACACGCCGGGTGCCGTCGAGAGTCCGTGCCCCCACGGCGAGCCTGCGTAGAGGTAGTAGAGCCGCCCGTCGCTCGTAATCTTGAGTTCCTTGTGCTCGGCCGAGTCCGCGTAGCGCACCCAGTAGAGATCGCCCGAGACCCCACCCGCGCTGCCACGCGCCCAAAACTCGATCGTCGCGGTCGTGCCGGTGTTCATCACCGGGTGGTGCGGGAAGATCACGCGCGCGTCGGCATCGAAGCCGAGCGCCGATTGCGCCGCTGCGGGCGCGGAGGAGAGGACGGATGCGGCGAGGGCAAAGCCGAGCGCGAGGGTGCGGAGCATGGGGACCAGCCGAGGTGCGAGTGGGACTTAGGGGAGGGAGTCCACCGCAGAGGCGCCGCTGGGGCGCTTCGCGCCGAGAGCCCGAGACCGCACGGCACGCGCGTTTCCTCGGGCCCCAGGACTCGGGCCCGCGCTGCGCCGAGCGACGCGGCGAGCACGAAACCGGCGGGACAGCAGAGAAACGAGCGACAGAGCCCCCGCGGACACGCGACCGCGAAAAAACTGCGCAGAATCGCGCCTTTCAGCGCCGACTCGCCCGCCGCGCTAGATCCGGAACCTCACGGGCCCCATCCGCACAGCCCGTCCGACCTCGCGTGCCTTCGAAGCCTCATCGCGAAGCCTCCTAGCGAGGCCTCCTTGCGAACCCCTCGGGAAATGCCCCGAGGCTCGAACTGATGTTGGAGGCGGCACCCGGGATCGAACCGGGGAATAACGGATTTGCAATCCGTCGCCTTACCGCTTGGCTATGCCGCCTCACTTGGCTTGGGACCGAGGCTATCGGTCCCGCGGGGCCGCGAAGGTTAGCGCGCGGCTGGCGGGCGGTCCACAGGTGGGGCGCGCGATCGGCCGCACAGGGAAGCACTTTCCCGTCTGCGGGCCTAGCCGTAGGCGTGGACGTACAGGTACAGCGCGCGCAGGAAGGCCCACAGCGCCAGGGCGGCAAAGACGAGCTTCAGGCCTCGCTTCACCTTGGGGCGGCGCACCAGCCACGCGGTGGCGAAGAACGCGAGGCCGAGGACCGAGCCCATGCGCCACGCCTGCGTCAGCGGGGCGCGGTCGGGATCGTCGGGGGGGAGGCCGTCGAGGTAGCTCCAGCCGACGAGAGTCCACAGAAGCGTGAACCAGAAGATCCAAGGCAGCGCGCGCTTCTTGAGCAAGCCCAGCACGCCGAGGAAGGGCAGGAAGAGCAGCGTGAAGAAGCCGACGACGGACTGCAGCGCGGGATCCACGCCGCGATGGAACCGAGCGCAGCGCGCGGATGCAAGAGCGTGGTCGGGGGCGTCACGTCGCGCGCGCAGGCCCGTGAAACCTCAGGCTCCCACGAACCACGCGCGGATGCGCGCGAGCGAGTCTGCGGGTACATGCTTCAAGAGCACCTGCTCCTGCTCGGCTACGGGGATCTCGTACTCAGGCACGCGCTCCCACGCACCACCGCCGAGGTCGCGGCGCGAGTTCTTCTCCCACAGCTCGTGCAGCTCGCGCAGCGATGCATCGAGCGCCGGGCCGGAGTGCTCGCACAGGTACGCCATCGTCCCCCACGCCTGCAGCGCCGCCGCATCCTCGAAGGAGCCACGCCGCAGCGTCGCGAGGTCCGTCAACTTGGGCTCCGGCTTCTCGCGCCACAGCTTGCCGAGGCGCGCGCGCCAGCCGGTGTGCTCGACCGCGCGGACGAACCCCGTGCGATACGGAAAGCAGTAGATCCCGCGGCAGAGGCTCTGCTCAGCGTGCCACGCGAAGCCCTGCAACATCCAATACGGCTGGCGGCCGAAGCGTCGGTGGAACGCGAGCTCGGCGGCCCGATGCACGAACTCGTTGTCGGCGTTCCACTCCTTGTTTTCTGGGAGGCCGAGCACGACCGCGCCAGCGAGCGGCTCCTCCAGCGCGAAGCCCGGCGTCGGCGTCGAGCCTTTCGCCCAGCTCGAGAGGTAGGGCGAGAGCTCCGCGAGGCGCGCGAGCAAAGCGGGGTGATCCTTCGGCGTGCGAACGACGGCGAGCACGAACGTGCCGGTGTTGGGGACACGCGCACCGCTGCCCCACGCGACGGGACTGGCCGTCGCCGTGCCCGAAGGCTCCTCGTTCGACGCAGCACCCGTGCGACCCTCAAAGGCCTCATCCGCAAGCGCTAGCACCGCTTCGACGCGCTTCACCCACTTCGCGCCGTCCTTCGCCGAGACGACGAGTGCGCGCGCCGAAGTGTCGAGGTCGAGGCGGTACTCATGCTCGGCGGCCCAAGACGAGAAGCTCTCCACGGCCGCGCGCGCGTCGGCGGGCAGCTCGGGCGGTAGCGCTGCGAGGTCGAGCTTCTTGCCGCGCCATGTGAGCGTCGTGTCCGCGGCACTCGCAACCCAAGCCAGCGCAACGACGGCGAGCGCGAAGCGCGCGAGCGAACTCACTTGCGCTCCCCCATCCAACGCACGAGCCGCGCGTCGAGCTCCGTCGGGCTCAACTGGAGCACCTCCGAGAGCGCCTTGTCCGCACCCGACGCGCCGATCGCCGCATAGAGCGGGCCCACCGCGTCCGCACGGCCTTCGAGCAGGTACGCCGCAAGCGCGTAGGCCGTGAGCACGTCGTCGACGCCGAACTTGTCGATGCTGCGCGTCGCGAGTGCCTCGATCTTCGTGCCCTTGCCGCGCTTCGAGCGCTGGAACGCTTCGTTCAGCCAGTTGGCGTCGCCCATCATCAGCTTGCCGAGCAGCTCCTTGCTCTCCGCGTCGCCGCTCGTCGGACCCGTCGAATACCACGTGTAGTGCGTCCCGACGAGCTCGCGCGTCAGGTACAGACCGAAGCCTTCCCATGCCCACGCGCACTTTTGGTGATCGAAGCCGAAGTTGTAGAGCGTGAGGAGCCCGAGCATGTGCCTCACGGCCCCGTCGAGTCGGCGAGGCGCATCGACGTCCCAGCGCGCGTGGTGGATCTCGTTCGGCAGGCCGGTGCCCGCCCAGGTCTTCATGCGCGTGCGCTCCTCGGCGCTCCAGCCGGGCCAAGCCGCGAGGAACGCGTCGCGCGCCGCCGGTGTCGTCAGCAGATAGATGTCGACGACGTCGGGCGCATCCTTCGGCGCGGCCGTGAGCTTGCGAAAGAGCTCGACCGCGGCCGTGCACTGAATCGCGACGTTTTTCGCTTCGTCGGCAGCGCCACTGGAAAACACGCGCACCTTCGGCGTCGCAACGCACGCGGTCCACGTCACACCGAGAGGCTTCTCGCGCTCCCGCGGCTCGATCGCGCTCGGCGCCGCGACGGCACCGACGAGTTCCTTCACGAGCGCCTTCAGCTCGCCGCGACGAGCCTTGGCGGCCACCGTCTCTTGTAGCACCCACGCATCGTCGCGCCGCGCCTCGCCGAGCAGCGCGCGCGAGGCCTCATCCTCGGGTTCGATCGCGAGCAAGTCCTCGTAGAGAGCGCGGCGAGCCGAGGGAGCAAGAGAGCGCGAGTCGGCGTAGGCCACCAAGTCCTTGCGATAGCTCGCAGCGAGCTCCATCCGCCGACGCGAGCACTCCGCGAGGTCCTTCGAGAGGTTCTTCGAGACGGCGGGCTTCTCCGGAACCTTCCACGAGCCGTCGCGCTGGCGCTGGTGCTTGAGCCCCTTGTGCGCGGCTTCGTGGCTCGGGTCGAGCCGCAGGATCGCCTCCCACGCCTTGTCGCGCTCCAAGTAGAGCTTCGCGGTGCCTGTCCACTCGACGAACGACTCCAGCTGAGCCACCGCGGCCTTGCGCGCGGCCGCAAGCTCGGCGTCCTGCGTCCCTTGAGCACGGGAACTTGCCACGAAGACGATGACGATCAAGAAAACGGCTTGAATGAGGCGCACGGCGGACTCCGGCGAGGATGGAAGGCGAAGGAGGCTAGCGACGCGGGCGCGGCCCCACTACGGCTGCGAGCCAACCTGAACCCAATCGTTGCGCAAGAGTTCCGGCGCACGCGGCGGTTCGGCCCCGCACGCGGATTCGCTACCATCGTCCAAGGTTCGTCCCGCGGGGAAGTGGCGGAACCGGCAGACGCAGCGGACTTAAAATCCGCAGCCCGCAAGGGCATGAGGGTTCGAGTCCCTCCTTCCTCACCCCGCGCTCAGGCGCTGTGGCCGCGCACGCGCGCCCACCACAGCGACAGGTCGTCGAAGAGCGAGTAGGCGACGGGAGTGACGAGCAGGGTGAGCAGGAGGCACAGGCTCTGGCCGCCGATCACGACGACCGCGACCGCGCGTCGCTCTTCCGCACCCGGACCCGTGCCAAGCGCGAGCGGAAGCATGCCCGCGACGAGCGCGAGCGTCGTCATCAGGATCGGGCGCAGTCGATCGCGGTTCGCGCGCAGGATCGCCTCGCTGCGCTCGATTCCTTGCGCACGCAGCACGTTCGTGTGGTCGATCTGCAGGATCGAGTTCTTCTTCACGACGCCGAAGAGAACGAGGATTCCCAGAGCCGAGTACAGATTGAGCGTGCCATCGACCAGCCACAAAGACGCGAGCGCGAACGGCACCGAGAGCGGGAGCGAAAGCAGGATCGTGAGCGGGTGGACAAGGCTCTCGAACTGCGACGCAAGGATCAAATACATGAACACGACCGACAGCACGAAGGCGATGAGCAGCTCATCGAACGTGCGTTGCAGCTCGCGGCTGCGCCCGAGAAGCGTCGTGGTGTACGCCGGAGGCATCGCCAGCTCGTCCGAAGTCGCTTGCAGGAGCTCGAGCTGATCTCCGAGCGCGTAGCCGGGCGCGACGCCGCCACGAACGGACACCATGCGCTGACGATTGAGACGATCGATGCGCGACGCGGCGAGCGCGGGCTCGACCATAGCGAGGTTCGAAAGTTCGACGCTCGCTTCTTCCCGCCCGGGCAGAAGCAAGCGATCGACGAGCTCGGGCCGATCCCGGTCGCCCTCTTCGAGTCGCAGCCGCACGTCGTAGCTCTCCCCCGTCTGAGGATCGCGGAAGCGGGACACCTCCTCGGCCCCGCCGACGAGCAGGCGCAGCGCGGTGCCGATGTCGCGGGCACGCACACCGAGATCCGCGGCGCGCTCGCGGTCGATCTCGACGCGCAGCTCCGGTCGATTGAGGCGCAGCGACGTGTCGAGGCCGCGGAAACCGCCCTTGTCGTTGGCGCGATTGCGCAGCTCTTCCGAGTAGCGCGCGAGCTGCTCGAGCTCTGGTCCGCGAATCACGAAATCCACGTCGAACGGCCCGCCACCGACCGAGAAGGACTGGAAGTTGCGCACCTGACAGCGCAGCTCGCGATAGCGCCGCAACTTCCCGTCGATCGCGGTCATCACATCGGCTTGCGTGTAGTTGCCCTCGAACGCCGCCTTGGGGTTCCCATCGAGCGTCGCGCGCCACAGGCGTGCAAAGCTGAAGAGCCGTTCTCCGTGCGGCGCGATGCGTACGTACACCGAGCCCGTGTTCGTCTGGCCGAGGAATCCTCCGCCGTTCGTCACGAGCACGTCGCGCACACCGGGTGTCGCACGAATGTCGGCCTCGACCACGACTAGGACCTCGTCCATCGCGGCGACGCTCGTCCCCTCGGGAGCATTGACGTTGACCGAGAACTCGGCCTCGTCCGCATCCGCCGGAACGAACTCGCGCGGAACGTTGGCGAGCAACGGGAACGACGCGGCGATGACTCCAAGCGCGAGCACCGACAACACGAAGCGATGCCGCATCGAGCGCCGGAGCAGCCACTCGTACGTGCGCTCGATCCACGCGTAAAAGCCACGGCGCGACGCGGGCTGCACGCCATGGTCCGCGTTCGGCTTCAGCATGCGCGCGGCCATCATCGGCGTCAGCGTGAACGAAACGAACAGGCTGACGAGCACGGCGACCGCCGCCGTGATGCCGAACTGATAGAGGAAGCGTCCCGCGATGCTCGACATGAACGCGACGGGGACGAAGATGACTACGAGGCTGAGCGTCGTCGCGAGCACCGCAAGCCCGATCTCGCGCGTGGCCTCGCGCGCCGCGTCCATCGGCGCCATGCCCTTCTCTTCCACGAAACGGAAGATGTTCTCCAAGACGACGATCGCGTCGTCGATCACGATCCCGACCATCAAGACGAGCGCGAGCATCGTCACGCTGTTCAGCGTGAACCCGAGCGCCCACATCGCGCCGAAAGTTGCCACCACCGAAGCGGGAATTGCGATGGCGGCGATCACCGTCGAGCGCCAGCTCCGCATGAAGAGCAGCACCACGAGACTCGCGAGGATCGAGCCCAAGACCAAGTGGACGTTGATCTCGTGCAGCGCGGCCTCGATGTATTGCGACTGATCTCGCGTAACCTCCAGTCGCACGTCGCTCGGGAGCTGCGGCCCGACGGTCGCGAGGATCGCCTTGCACTTCTCGATCACGGCGATCGTGTTGGCGCCGGACTGGCGGATGATCTCCAGCACGACGGTCGGGGTCCCGTTCCAGCGCGCGCTGCCACGGCGCTCGGCCGTGCCGTCCTCGACGTGGCCGAGCTCCGCGAGTCGGATCGGAACGCCCTCGATCGTCGCCACCACGAGGTTCTCGAACTGCTCGCGCGTCTCCAGCCGCCCGAGGGTGCGGAGCGTCTGCTCGCGCTCGCGCCCCGTGACGTTGCCGCCAGGAACATCCGCATTCTGCGCGGCGATCGCGTCGCGCACAGCGGTCACCGGCAGCCCGTAGGACGCGAGCTTGTCCGCATCGAGCCACACGTTCATCGTGCGCTCGGTGCCACCCGTGATGCGCACCTCGCCCACGCCCGAGGCGCGCTCCAGTTGAACGCGCACGAGCTTGTCGGCGAGTTCGGTGAGCTCGCGCACCGAGCGCTCTCCGATCAACGCGACCTGCAGCACTGGCTCGGAGTCGTTGTCGACCTTCGCGACGAGCGGCGGGTCCGCCTCGTCGGGCAAGTCGCGCAGCACCGACGAAACCCGATCGCGCACGTCCTGCGCCGCGAGGTCGATGTCCCGATCGAGCTCGAACGTGGCCAAGATGATCCCGTTGCCCGAGCCGGAGATCGAGCGCAGCTGCTCGACGCCCGCGACGGTGTTCACCGCCTCTTCAAGCCGCTCGGAGACTTCCGTCTCGACCTCCTCCGGCGACGCTCCGGGAAGGCGCGTCTGCACGCGCACCGAAGGCACGTCGACCGACGGATAGCGATCCACGGCGAGGCGGAACCAGCTCACGCCGCCGACCACGCACAGGGCGAGGATCAACATCGACGCGAAAACCGGCCGACGGATGCAGACCTCAGCGAGCTTCTGCACGCTCTCCCTCCGGATCGATCGGCCGCTCGAGCCCCAGCCACGCGTGCAGCGTCCCCGTCGCACGCAAGAGGTCGAGCTGGAAGATCCCGAGCTCGAGCTCGGCGTTCTCCAGCGCAAGCGCCGTGCGCAATCGTTGGTCCTGAGCCGTCACGCGCTCCAAGTTCGTCGCGAGACCCGCGTCGTAGAGTGCCTCGGCTTGAGCGAAGGCTTCGTCCGCTGCTGCGAGCTGCAGGCGCAGCGCCGTGACCCGTTCCTTGCCCGTCGAGAGGTTCGTGTGCGCGACCTCGACGTCGCGCCGTATCGAGCGCTGCAGGAGCGCTTGGCGCAGCTTCGCTTCGCGGAGAAACGAGAATGCGTCCGCGATGTCCGCACGAATGCGGCCGCCCTCGAACAGCGGGAGCTGCACGCGGAACAGGCCCGTCCAGTCGATGTCGGAGGGTAGCGAATCCCGCGCGAGGAAGCCGGCGAGATCGACCGAGAGCCGCGGCCACCATTGTGCCTGCGCGACCTCGATCGCATGCCCCGCCGCTTCGACCTCGTTCAAGATCGCCGCGAGGTCCGGTCGCTGTGCGAGCGCCAGCGCTTCGAGTTCGTCCACGCTCCGAACCTCGTCCTGCATCTCGAGAGCTCGAATCAGAACCGCACCGTCGACCGAAGCGCCCGTCAAGAACGCGAGGAGCGAGCGCCCATTGCGCGCCGAACGCTCCGTGTTGATCAGTGCAACGCGGGCATCGACGAGGCTCGACTCGCTGAGCGCCACGTCGAGCGGACGCGCGACACCGACCTCGTTGCGCGCACGCACATCGTCGACACGCGCCTGCTGAAGCGCGAGCGAGCCCTGCAAGACAACGCGCGCGCGCTCCGCTTGCAGCACCGCGAAGTGCGTGCGTGCAACGTCGATCAGGAGGGTGTCCTGCGCTGCGTAGAGCAGTGCAAGCCGCCGCCGAGCCTCGAAGCGAGCGCGGCGCTGCTCGTTTTCGACACCGTGCGGATTGACCTCGTACGTCGCAACGAGCGGGAGGTCGAGGCCGTTGTCGGGTCCAGCGCCACTCTCGCGCAGGAAGTAGCTCGGTGTCAGATTGAGCCGCGGCAACCAAGCCGCCGCCGCGCGTCGACGGTCGTTCAGCGCACGCAAGTAAGCCTCGCCTTCCAAGCCCAGGCGCTCGTTCCGCGCATTCGCGCAGAGCATCGTGGCGCGCACATCGACTCCGGCTTCGAGCTCGGAGAACACGATGGGCTCTGTCGGACCACCCGTGTCGAGCGCGAAGCGATACCGCTCCGCAGCCTCGCTGGGGTCCTCGGCCGAGGCTTGGCAGGCGACCAGAGCCAGCGCGAGCATGAGCCGTTTCACTTCGCCGCTTCCGCCTCACGGATCGGGACACCGGTCGCCAGTCCGGCCGGGGGGCGACGCACGAGACGCACTCCCGCCTCGATGCCACGGGTGACCTCCACGCGTCCGGCCCGCACCGGGCCTAGCTCGACGATGCGCTCCTGCGCCTTGCCGTCGTTCAAGGTGAAGACCTTGTGCACGCCCGCAAACACCGCCACGGACTCACGCTCGACCTCGAGCACTTCGTCGACCTGCGCGGTCTCGACCTCCGCAGTCGCAAACGCGCCTGCCCGCAGCTTCCCTGCTGCGTTCGGAACGCGGATCTCGACCTCGAAGGTGCGCGTGCGCACGTCGATCGCGGGATTGATGCGCACCACGCTGCCCTCGAAGCGTTCGGCGAAGGACTCGACGGCGATCCACACAGGTCGCCCTGTCTCCACGTGCGCCACGTGCCGCTCCGGCACGCGCACACGCAATTCCAGCGGGTCGGTGTCGAGCAAATCGAAAAGCGGGGCACCGACCGTGACGTAGTCACCGACCGAAACGCGACGTGCGGTGATGGAATACTGTGCTCCCGAACGCCCCGCGCCCGGCACCACATGGAGCGTGTCCACCAAGCGCTGCGCAGCCGTGTCGAGCTGCGCCTTCTGCGCTCGAGCCTCGGCGAGCTGGGCGCGGGCATTGAGCTGCGCGATACGGTGATCCGCCTTCGCGACCGACCACGCCGTCTGCAAATCGAGGTAATCCTGCTCGCTCATCGCAGGCGGAGTGCGCACGCGCAGCAATCTCCCGCGCTCGTAGCGCGCAAAG
>JBIKYW010000530.1:0-2827 GCA_044355055.1 Planctomycetota bacterium
CCGCGATGCGATAGCCCTGCTTTTCGCCGAGCACGAGCAGCTCGGTGTCGAAGAACCAGCCTTGATCCTCGATCTGAGGGACGAGAGCGTCCACTGCGCGCCGCGATGCAGCTTTGAAGCCGCACTGCGCGTCGGAGAAGTGTGTGAGCAACACGACCTTGACGAAGAGGTTGTAACAGCGACTGATCACCTCGCGCTTGAGGCCGCGCTGGATGCGCGACTCCGGCAGGAGTCGCGAGCCCGTTCCGATGTCGAAGCCCTGCTCGTGGATCGCGCGGCAGAGCTTGGTCAGCGCCTCGAGCTCGGTCGAGAGGTCGACGTCGGTGTACGCGACGATGTCGGCGTCGCATTCGCTCCACGCCTTGCGCAGCGCGCGCCCGCGACCACTCTCGGGGATCGTGAAGTAGCCGACCTCCCCGGGGTATCGCTCCGCCAGTCGTGCTGCGAGCTCCGCAGTTCCATCTTTCGATCCGTTGTCCGCGACGAAGATCTCCCAGCGATACGGGAACTCCTCGCGCAGGAACGAGCGGCAGCGCTCGATCGAACTTTCGAGCTGCGCGACCTCGTTGAGACACGGGATCACGAGGCGGACTCTGGGCAGGGACGGAGACATCGCGCTCTTCGAGTCTAGCCCCGTCGGCACTCACTCGACTCGAACGCGAGCCCCGGCTCGCCAGATGGCCGCGCACAGCAAAGCGACCGCCGCGGTGAGGCCGAGCGCGAGGAAAGGATTTCCGAGCCACGGAGAGTCCGGCGAGGTCTGACGCAGCACCGTGAGCCACGGCAGTTGGGGGCCCTCGTTCAAGATGCGTACGAACGAAGCGGGCACGGGCGTCGTGCTGAGCGCAAGCTGCCAGTAGCCGTCGAGGGCTATCGACGGCGTATCGAGCGCGACGGAGAGGCGGCGAAGGTCGTTTTCGGTGTCGCTCACTTCGCGCGTCATCGACAACACCACGGCGTGCGTCAATACCGCGACCGTGAGTGCGGCGAGCCAGCGGCGCTCGAGTCGCGCGAGATGATCCGACGCGAGCAGGAACAAGAAAGGCACCACGGGCAGCAAGTAGCGGAAGCCCGTGTTGAACTGGAGCAACGAGTAGACGTTCATCGCGCAGAACGCCATGAACGCGAGGATGAAGATCCAAGCCCACGTGCGCTCGCGACGCGGCAGCACGCGCTGCGCGTCGGGGATCGGACCCGCGGGCAGGAATGCAAACGCGAGGAGCGGTGCGAACGGCAGCAGGCCCCAGCTCGGGCTGATTAGGTTCTTCAGGAAGACCTCGCCGCTCGGGAGCATGATCCCGCGCGCACCGACGTCGACGTACTCGTTCTGACGAGGCATGACGAACTGGCCCGGAGTGAACGGGTCGCCGTACATCGACCACTGCGTGCCGAGCAGGAACAGAATCGGCGGCAGCGCCGCGACAACACTGGGGATGGCTTCCCGCAGCGCCGTGGCGAGTCCAGCGGCGCGCGCTCGCGAGATGACGAAATAGAGCGCGAGGATGCCTGCCGGAACGACGCCCGCGTAGTCGAGCGAGATGGCCATGCCGCACAGGAACCCAGCCCAAGCGCGACGTGCCGTCGAGACGCGCGCGGCTTCGCCGGGGCGCGGCCAAAGGAGCAGAAATGCACTGAACAGCACGAGCATCAAGAACACGTTGTGATTCAGATGCGCGGAGCGATAGAAGACCGGCGTCGCGAACGCGAAGAGGAATGCGAGCCACACGCTCCGCGAGCGCTCGATGCCGCGCGCGAGCAGCGTCGAGTACATCAACACCACGAGCGCGGCGCAGAGCGGGGCCATGAGAAACGCGGACGTGATCGCGGTCGCGGCTCCAAAACGCAGGTCGAGCCCAGCGGCCTTCACCTTGCGGAACATCTGCTGTCGCAAGGGATACTTCGTGTCGTACGTCGCGTCGACGCTGCCGCCTTGGGCCGCGAGTTTCTCCTTCGATCGCGCTTCGAGCGCGTCGAGCAGCGGCTCGAAGGCGAAGAGCGGCGGGACCGCGATCAGCGAGCCCATCACGTTGTTGCCCGAATACACGTGTCCGTCGGTGTGGCGGAAGAGATCTGCGTGGAAGCCCTCGTAGCGGTCACAAATCCAATCGCCGCGCTCGATCAAGGCGAAGGCGGGGTAGTGCTCGCGCACGACGTTCGTCGCGAAGAACGCGCTGTAGACGATCCAGCAGATCAGGAACAGCCGGACTTGAACGGAGGCGAGCCACTTCATCGGTGCGGGAGCCGATCCTATCGACGGGTGGGGTTCCCGCACGCGAGCCGTGCGCTAGCCTTGCCCTTCGATGCGGATCTTGGCGCTCGCGGGACTCCCCGGCACGGGAAAAAGCGCGCTGGCGCGTGCGCTGGGCCGTCGGCTCGGCGCGCCGGTGTTGGACAAGGACCTCTTCCGCCGCGAGCTGTGGGGCGAGCTGCCCGAGTATTCCGCGGCGCAGAACGATGCTGCGGCGCGGGCGAGCTACGAGGCCGCGCGCAGGGCGTTCGCGGCGGGTGCGCGCGAGGTCGTGCTCGACGGTCGCACCTACGCGCGCCGGGTGCAGGTCGAGGAACTCACTCGCTTTGCAGGTGAGGTCGGTGCCGCGCTCGTGTGGATCGAGCTGCGCTGCGCACCGGCGGAGGCGAAGCGTCGCATCGAGTGCGATCGCGCGAGTGGCGCGCACCTTGCACCCGATCGGACCTCGGAGCTCTACGACCGCTTGGCGACCCTGGCGGAGCCTCTCGAGGGTGCGCTGGCACTCGACAGCACATCCGCGGGGCCGGACGAGCTCGCGCTGGCGGTGATCGGACATCTGCGCGCCACGGTGGGACCGGA